>NZ_FR892757.1 GCF_000434895.1 Phascolarctobacterium succinatutens CAG:287 | reverse complement strand
CAAAGCTCATATTTGTTGATTACGGGAATGCTCCATTGCTTAATAAAAAACGCCTTCGCCACCTATGGCATCTAAATTCAAACCAAGCTTATCATCATAGTAAGCAGAATCATTCAAGATATAGATGCCAAAATAATCATTATATATCACTGGTGCATCTTTATTTCCTTCTTTTAATTTTTCTATTTGATATTGGTAGCATGTAACAGTATATCCAGTTGCTTTCTTTATAACTTCCTCAGCATACACAAAATTATACATAGCTTTCTCAGAATTCAGCTCACTAATAACATCTTGCCCCTTCCCATAAGGCACTATCATTTCAACGGTAATATTATCAAAAACATTAAAATACTTTCCTGCCGTCTTTAACTGTTGCGCCAAAAAGTAACCATCTGCAACATCATGTTGATTTAACAATCCGTATAAAGACTTATGTAAATTAGGTACTAAAAAATCTTGCTCACCCTTATCCATCTTAGAGTACAGCTTTCTATAATAAAAGGAAATAGCTGCATCGGAGTTCAAGCTAGTATAATGTTTTTTTAGTTTAACTTCCTGTAATAAACTTTCAGTTGCTCCTTTGGCAGTTCCAATCTCTTTAAGCCGATGAAGTTTCTCTCCCAATAAATTTACAATGTAAACCGACTCTAATTTATTTTCGCCATTTCTATTGCATCTTCCTGCTGCCTGAACAACACTATCCATTCCAGCCTGTAATCTAATAACACAGTTAAAAGAAATATCCACACCAGCCTCAATTACTTGAGTTGCAACGCAAACAATTTGTTTAGGATCTGGCAAACTCAAATCTATTTTCATTGACTCTACTATCATTTTTCTATGCTTTGTACACATCGAGGCAGATAAATGATACATTGGAACGGTATTGTTTACTTCAGCCTGTAAATTCTCAAATAATTCTTTTGCCTCTCGTTTTGTATTGCATACAACTAGAAGGCTTTTTTTGCTCCTTATTATTTCTAAAGCAAAATCAGATAACTCTTCCATGCTCATAGAACCCTTGTCAACTAATTCCACACGTTCAAAAACCTTTAAAGTTTCGGAGGGCAACGTAATCAAATCACTAACCTCGCTTAATAATTTATGCTCAGCATTTTCAAAGGACGGTTGGGTAGCGGAACACAAAATAACAGTTGCGTGACATTTTTTCACAAGAAAGTTAATAGTTAAATTAAACAGGGTAAGCATTTTGTTTGGCAAAGACTGCACCTCATCAAAAACAATTACACTATTACACAGAGATGCAAAACGTCTGACTGAACTGGTTTTTCCTAAAAACATAGTATTTAGAAGTTGCACTAATGTTGTTATAATCATAGGATTATCCCATGACTGCATAAGCAACTCTCTCTTATTTAATTCTTCGACATCACTGTTTTCATCATCAATGACATTAGAATGATGTTCTAAAATAATACTATCATCCTGTACTGCTTTTCTTATTTCCTGTGCATTTTGTTCAATGATGGACAGTAAAGGCATGACAAAAAACATTCTTTTTTTATGATATTTTTTTGCATGTTCCAAGGCATAACGCAATGAACTTAAAGTTTTGCCACCACCAGTCGGAACATTTAACCTGTATATTCCTTCAGGTTTTTGCGCAGCAACAGCACATGTAGCAGAAATCTCCTTGCGTGCTAAATCTATATCTCGATCTGTCTTAAAATTTTTAATATAAGAATTAAAATTCTCTAAAGCCTTGCTCCAATCCAAGCTTACCTGCTTAGTTACCTCATTTTTTTCAAACTCCATAGTATCTTTTCTATCGGCATCTATAACTGCCGATGTCAGTAAACGACACACCAATGAATAATAAAATGGAATTTCATGTTCTTCATCATCCTCTGTTCTATCTATACTAACTATTATATCGGCAAGATTTTTTATTTCAGCTGTTGCCTCCAGGAGCAATTTTTCAATTTCATCCTCACTGGCACATTCATTATAGAAGTTTTCTATAGCTTCCTCAGAATCAATGTTTTCTTTTTCTAATCTGTAAGCAAAGGCACTTTCATCATTATCTTTTATGCAGTCAAATAAGCCGTGATGTGCTCCGATTGCATAGGCTATCAATTCAATAGTTAAATCTTGGAGGTTATTTGTGCCAACATATTTAGCATGTTTCGCTAAAATCAACTTTACACCTGCAAAAGTATGATTAACAGAACCACGCTTAACTTCTTTTTCATTGATAACTGCATCTTCAATATACTGCACAAATCTTAGTGTATGTTTACCAACATCATGTAATAAACCTGCAAGATAAGCAGTCTTTTCCAACCCTACTGCTTTTAATGCTTCACTAGCATATTTTGCCGTATTACGGCAATGCTCAGCAACAGATTGAAATGAATAAGTTACTTTACCATCACAAGATATTTCTTTTCTTATATGCGCCAGATACATATTGAGCACCTTTCTTTTATCTTTCAATTATATTTTAATGTAACAAAAGTCGATTGTCAAGGATTATTATTTCTGCTAAGAACGCAAAATTACCTTGTCTTCTGAAGCTTGTTATTGTACAATGAAAGAGTCATATACTTTTGGTATATGTGGATTGAAAAAATTATATTTTTATGTATGTAAATAGAGATACTAAAATGTATCTCTATTTTACATTTCTGCTAATTTATCTTTAGTGTATCACACTACAAAGACAGTTTTTGTCTATATCAAAGAACTCACTTATTACCTTGAATAAAAAATTTAGGAATTTGCAAAAAAGTTCAGTCTATTAATTTTTTAAAATTACAGACTGGACTTTTCTAATTCCACAAGGAATACCTATATTGTATATTCTTTTATTATAAAAATCCCCCCTACCTCACGCGTATACGCCTGCCCTCGCCGTTCGCCAGAAAAATCTCTCCCATCTGCAATCTGCCGTCCACAATCTTAAAGACATCGCTTTCAAACGTGCCCACCTTAGTTTCAATCTCTACATTACTAAAGGCCAGCTCACCGCTCTGGTCGCTGAAGCTGCCACGCAGGCTCAAAAACGGCACCAGCAAATACGTTCCCTTGCCCGTAGAAAAGCTGCCGTATACCAGGTTATTGCCCTTAGGCCCCTCATTGCGGAACTTTATCTTCAAGGCTACGCTCGTATTTATCTTGCTGCTTTTGGCAGCCAGCGAAGCCATCAGGTTCTTGCCGTCAACATCAATCTTGTAATAGCGCTTATCAAAATGATATAAGCCTATCGCATCAAAGGTACCGCCAAAAATACTGCCCGTCACATCCTGAAAGGTTATCAGCGCATTTTCATAATGATAGGTGCCGTTGATATTCGTAAAATACAAATCGTTCAGATGCAGCTCTTTCAGCGCCAGCGCACCATCAATCAAAGGCTTCCTTAAGCTGCCTGTCATCTGCCCCGTCACCGTCATCGCATCCTTAACATTGCGCATGCCCAAAGAATCGGGAATAACATCATACAGGCAGATATTGATATTCGCCTTCTGCTCCCCCTGCAGGTCGCAGGTGCCATCAATATTCAGTCCCTTGCCTGCAATGCTGCCGCCGTAGCGTCCTGCCGCCAAATGCAGCTCCAGCCTTTGATGCTCATGTATCTGCGCCGTGCCGTCCACGTCATTCAAAATAAAATGACGCTTTTTATATTCTGCCGACAGCACCGTATCATGCAAAATCAGCTTAATATTCGGCAGTCTACCTTTTATCTGCAGATGGCGCTTTTCCATAGGCACCTCGTCCGGCAGGATACTTTCCTCCGCCGTCTTTTTATTCTGCAGGATATCCAGGCGCATTTTATCATCAAAGCCAAGATGAATATAAGCACCGCTCAGCTCAACCTCCTGCACCGTATCAATGCCTGCTATACGCAGGATGATGTCCTTAGGCTTAATTTTAATGCGTCCCTCCGGTACATCCACCAAGCGTTCATGCTCCGGCGAATCCCAGGTCAGGTTTTTAAAATACACGTTGCCCCAGATATCGGCACGCAGCTCCTCGGCCGTCACGCTTCCTGCCAGCACCTGCTGCTTAGCCATATAATAGTTAAAAAGCTCCGCCGCATGACGGCTGGCACGCTGCGCCAAAAAGAAGTAAACAGCGCCGCCCACCGCCAACAGGCAGACTGCCAGCATTGCCAAATGTGTTTTAGATAATCTGCGTATTGCCTGCAACATATAATCACCTCTTTCGCTTCTAAACTTTCTAAGCTCAGTATAGCACCACGCCGAACTGCCCGCAACTAATAGTAAAGGCACAGCAGACCTGTCACCAGCATCTGCTATGCCCTTTGATATACGCATATTAAATTGTTATTTCAGGCAGTACGTTCCGTCGGCAGCCTCCGCAACAGCGACGGCAAAAAATGCCTGCGCCAGCTCCGCCAGATACGCCGTATCCTTAACGCCTGCCATCTCGTAGGCGGAATGCATCGCCAGCTGCGCCAGGCCGATATCCACCGACTTGATTGCTACCTGAGCGGTGGAGATATTGCCTAAGGTTGAACCACCTGCCACATCCGAACGGTTATAAAAAAGCTGCAGCGGTACATTCGCCTTTTTAGCCAGCAGCTGCACCAGCGCGCCGGATACCGCATCCGTAGTATATTTTTGGTTAGCGCTGTATTTGACAACCACACCCTCATTGGGATAGGTCTTGTTCGTCAGGTCATTTTTATCCGTATGATTAGGATGCACAGCATGTGCATTGTCCGCCGAAAGCATCAGGCTGTTAGCCAAAGACACCAGATAATCCTCCTCGTCCCTGCCCAGTGCCATATTGATGCGCAGTAGCGCATCCTTTAAGAAGGTCGCCGCCGCGCCCTGCTTCGTGCCGCTACCAACCTCCTCGTTATCCAGCATGCAGAATACCGGCACACTTGCGCCTGCTTCTGCCGCCAAAAAGCCCTGCAATCCGGCAAACACGCACTGCAGGTCATCCAGCCTGCCACTGGCAACATATTCCTGCTCCAGGCCCACGGTAGTCGCAGGCATTCTGTTATAAAGGAAAAGCTCCGTATCCACAATCTGCTCTGAGGTAACGCCGCAGGCCTCCGCCAACAGCTTCTGCAGGCCACCCTTAGCCGCAGCACTGCCGATAAGCGGCAGCATATCCGTCTGCGCGTTCAGCTTTACGCCCTCGTTAGCTTCCCTGTTCATGTGGATTGCCAGATTCGGAATCATCATCAGGTCCTGCTCAATATTAACAAGACGCGCTTCCAAGCGGCCGTCAACGTTGCACAGCACGCGTCCGGCAACGGAAAGCGGCCTGTCCAGCCAGGTGTTGAGCAGCATGCCGCCATACATTTCCACATTCAGCTTCACATACTTTTTGTCTACTACGATTTCAGCATTATTCTTCAGCTTGAACGCCGGCGAATCGCAGTGGCAGGCGTAAACCTGAAAGCCCAAATAAGCCTTTTTAGGAAGCACAAAGGCCAGCAGCGCCGAACCATTACGGCTGACATAATATTTGCCGCCTTCCTGCAACTGCCATCTGCTGTTTTCCTGCAGCTCGGTAAAGCCTGCAGCTGCAAGCTCCTCTTTTATATTATTCACGGCAAAAAAGCTGTTGGGCGTTTTATCCAAAAAAGCGCACAGCTTCGCATTCAGCTCCTTATAAGCCATTTCCATTTCTATCTTTCACCTCTTGCAAAAATTCTTGATATATTACTCTGCAAAGCGCTCACGCAGCAGCTTGATTTCCGCAGCGTAGCCCGGCAGCTCGTTCGGTGTTTCCAAGTAAAACGGCAACGTGCGCAGCGCCGGATGGTTAATCACCGCCGTCAGCGCCTCCAAACCGATATTGCCTGCACCGATGCACGCATGACGGTCCTTATGACTGCCGCAGATATTCAGGCTGTCGTTCAGATGCACAGCCTTCAAACGCTCTAGACCGATGATCTTGTCAAACTGCGCCAGTACGCCGTCCAAATCATTAACTATATCATAACCGCCGTCAAAAATATGGCAGGTATCAAGGCAAACGCCCATCTTTTCATTAAACTGCACCTTGCTCAAAATCGCTGCCAGCTCCTCAAAGCTGCGGCCCACCTCCGTGCCCTTGCCTGCCATCGTTTCCAGCAAAACCGTGGTATGCAAATCCTTGTGCAGCACACTGTTGAGCAGCGACGCTATTTTTTCTATGCCAACCTCAGCTCCCTGCTTCACATGGCTGCCGGGGTGAAAATTATACATATTCCCCGGCACATATTCCAGCATCGCCAAATCGCCCTCCATCACCATCTGCGCAAACTCCAGCAGCTTCTCGTCCGCAGCGCAGGGATTCATCGTATACGGAGCGTGTGCCAAAATCGGCGCGAAATTATGCTCCTGTAGCAGCGCATTCAGCGCCGCCGCGTCCTCGGGCTTCACAGCCTTGGCCTTGCCTCCGCGCGGATTGCGCGTAAAAAATTGAAACGTATCGGCACCGATTGACAGCGCCGTCTTTCCCATCGCCAGAAAGCCCTTCGATGAGGATAAATGACAACCTATATGTAACACTTGCTCAATCTCCTTTGCTATTTTCTACTGCTATTTTTCCACCAGCTGATAGCTTTCCGCCAACAGCTCCTGCACCAACGAAATGTCTGCATCCTTTTGCAGCATTACCGTCAGCCAATGCTTTTTGTTCATATGATACGCAGGATAAAAATGCTGCCTGTCCACCAGCTGCAAAACCTTCGCCGGAGGCAGCTTAATATTCAAAACATCAACCTTCCCCGCCTTCGCTATCCCCAGGCTTTTATAGGGAATCGTCATAAACAAAGCGTACCATTTATTTCTCCGCGCCGTCTTAAAGGTAAAATTCTCCGGTGTTTCCGGCCACGGAGCGTCGGGAACAGTGCCGAAGCGCTGCGAGCAGTAATCCATCAGCTGCAGCTTAACATTGCTTTTAATCAGGCACTGCATCTTTATTTCTTCCAGCAGAGCCTCTGCTTTCTCACGCACGCTCATCACGTAACCGCTGATGTTATCGGCAACGTTAAAGGGCAGGTACTCCTCATCCGTATCGCGTTCCAAAACATTTACGGATAAGGCCTTGCCTGCAAGCGTAACGACAGCGTAAAACTCTGTTTCCGGCAACACCTTGCGCAGTGTCAGCTCTGCGCCCTTCTGCACAAAGCCATAGGCCAGCGCCTTTTTTATATCAACATCATATTGCTCTAAAATAGGATAAAGCATTGCCCTTCCCCCTGCAAATAAAATTATATGCACCACCGGTATAATCGCCTAAGCAATCAGCACTCCTGCACAACCTCAAAGCGGTACTTTTGCTTAATCGCAGGATATTTTTCGCGGTCCACCTCGCTCATAAACATAGCGTACGGTCGGGCGCAAATCTTGAACGGAGCATACAGCGCCTGATAAACCACCAGCTTTTCGCCTGTTTCCGTATGCTCGGCAAAGGCCAGTATTTTATATAAGTATTCCGTCGTAGGATTTGCGATAGTCTCTCTTTTAAAATGGCGCACAATGTCGCCCATATACATTTCTCTAGTCATAATATTAACCTCCGGAAGTATGTAGCTTATATAATTATACTACAAAACACGTCTGCTCTGCTACGTGCTGTAAAGGATAATAGCGTAGCAGTCTTCAGCATTAATCTCATAAAGCGGCAATGCTATACGGAACGCTGCCAGATCTAATCGCACTTCCCGGCAAAGCAACCTTAACCTACCCGTCGTACTCTTCCTTTGCATCCACTTCCGCTGCCTCTATCAGCTCCCGAAACCCCTTCAAAGCGTCAAAAGCAGCAAACTGCTTCGCACGCACGCTGTAATCTGCATTATCCTCGGCTGCAGCCTTAAACGGATTATGCACCGCCTGGCGCCTGCCTCCCTTGCGAAAATACTTATCATCATTCACCATTATGACCTCCAATCAACGTATTCCTCAGCTTGCCCGTCGCCTTTTCCCGATAGCTGATTCCGCGCAGGATAGCATTCTTGCCATACTTACCCTTAATATCCAGCAACGCCTGCTGCACATCCCGGTCCTTGTCCTCATCAACATCATACGGCGCAAACAGCGATTGCTCCGCACTGCCCAGCCAGGCAAGGTTATCCGCGCAAACCGTCAGCTTCCTGATTGGTTGATTTTGCAGCGTCTTTTCCTTATACAGCGCAACAAAAAAATCCTCCAGCACCTGAAACGAATCCGTTGGCTGCGGCAAACGCCTGCTGCCGCCGGTCGGTACATAGCAATCCTTGCTGTAGCCTATCTGCAGGCTTATCGTGTTGCACAGCATCTGCTTTTCCACCAGCTTCAGCGCCAAAAGCTCCACCATCTCCATCAGTACAATCAGCGCATCCTCATAAGCATAATCCTCAAAAAGAATCTGGCTGTTGGAAATACTGTGCGACTTGGGCCTGTACGCCTTAAGCTGCTGCATCGTGCAGCGTTCCCGTCCCCAGGCGTGGTCGATTAAATACTCCGCATTCACGCCGAATTCCTTATACAGCCATTTTTTGTCCGCCTGGCAAATGCCGTAAAGGTCGCAAATGCCATGACACTCCAATCTTCTGGCAATCCCCTTGCCGATGTTCCAGATATCAGTCAGCGGCTGGTGATGCCACATCGTCTGCTTAAAAAGCTCTTCGTCAAGATATGCTATATTATCCGGCTTGTGCTTGGCCTGCACATCCAGCGCCACCTTCGCCAAAAACATATTGGTGCCCACGCCGCCGGTAGCACAAATACCAAATTTAGTATATATAGAATCCATCAGCAGCTTCGTAAACTCCCGCGGTGTTTTTTTGTAGAGCCGCAAATAGGGTGAAAGATAAAGAAAGCATTCGTCAATGGAATATACGTGAATATCCTCCGGACTGAGGTAATCCAAATAATTGCGATAAATGGTAGTAGAATATTCCATATACTTCTTCATGCGTGGCTTGGCTATCGTGTACTTAATCCACGAGGGGATCTCGTACAGCCTGCACCTGTTGCGCACCCCCAGCTGCTTCAGCGCCGGGGAAATTGCCAGGCAGATTGCGCCGCGTCCGCGCGCAGCATCGGCTACCACCAGATTCGCCGCGAAGGGATCAAGCCCGCGCTCCACGCATTCTACGGAAGCAAAAAAGCTCTTCAAATCTATACAAGCATAGTATTTTTCTGTTTTCTGCTTATTGGCTTCCATGACAAATTCCTCCCGCGCTTTAAGCGAACATTCGTTGTGTTTTTGTAATGTTATTATAGCACTTTACGAACATAATTTCAATATAAAAAGATTTAGTCAGTGTAGCAGCTGCCAACGGAAAAAGGCTGACGCCCTGCGTAAATGCGAAGCGTCAGCCTGTATTATATGCTTTGAATTATGGATATAAAATGCCTAAAAATTTGTAGCTTGTCCGTTATAATTTACTCTTTTCTAAGTTCATACCGTGTGGTACGACTTCCACCGAGCTGTTTGATTTGACCACTATCTACCATTGCTTTCAGAATACGGCTAGCCGTAGACTGACTAACCTTCAGCATTGCCTGTGCTTCTTTTCGGGTAATAATTGGGTGCTCACTCAAAAATTGTAGGACTTTTCCCTCATTTGAATTCAAAGCCGGAGCTGCCGCATTTTCAATTTCCTTACGTGCTTCTGCTGCTTTTGGCGTGCCATTCACATTAGGAAGAATGATTTTGAAAGCGTTGTTAGTTGTCTTAATCTCCGGTTGCACCGAGGCATTTGCATAAGCTCCCATGATTTTCTTCATGCCGGTGCCATATGCTTCAATCAGCTGCAAGCGGTAAAAGATATTGGCAAGGTGCGGATTTCTACAAACAGAAACACCCATCATCAAATCGTCCAGTTCTAAACCTGGAAGCAACCCGCCGATGGACACGAATTCAATCCGATCATCGTATATGCTAATCAAGGTACTAGCTCGGAAAGAATAATCTCTGTGTACCAGCGTGTTCAGCAATGCCTCGCGGACGGCGACCTCCGGGTAGTCCCGTGTATCAATCCGCAGGAGCTTCCGAAAAGTCGCATGTGTCTGATTGTGGAAATCAATATAGTCGTAGACATCATTGAGTTGCTGCATCAGAGAGCCGGAAAACTCCCGGCGATCCTTAAATACATTCTGATTTATTCCTTCAAACACGGCCGCCTTGATTGTGTGGAGACACTGCTCAGACAAGAGCAACCCTAGATTCGTATAAATGCCATCTGCGGAAACGATTTTCAAAGTCTGCATTTGCGGCTGTCCAAAGGCAACATTTCTTTTTTCAAATTCCTTTTTTGTTGCCTCAAAGGTCAATGCCTGATTGATAGACCGCATATTCTCAAAGCTATCTCCATCGGTTTCCTTGATCATCTGCCGAATAGCCGTATCTGTTGCCGGTACAGAAGAATATCCCTGCCGCACATAGACACCCTCAGGCCGCAGTCCTTTCTTTGCCAGATAATAGGGACGATTTGTTCCGCGCTGAATGTTGACGGCCACAACTGCTTTTCCATCACATTCTAGCGTTTCATAGTGAATGAACATGGTGACATCCGGCTTTACAGCATCTCGTACCATATTGGAAATCTGCAAGGCACACTCATCTGCATTTTCAACTCCCAACACTTTGCCATCGTCTGCCACCCCCACATAGACCGTGCCTCCGTCACAGTTGGCAAAAGCAATGATCTCTTTTTTGATATCATCCATCACGATGGACTTTAATTCAACTATTTCTGTTTCCCGAAATCTCATTCTGCTCACTCCTCAGTTCTATTCTACTCATATTCTAATCATTCTAATCATATTTTAATCATTCTAATCATAATTGTCAATCACACTGCTTAGAATAATGAGTAGCAGGGGCATCAACAAGAGCAGCATGTGTCCTAAATTATATATATTCTTCGGGACACTTGGCACAAATTATCAGCTGCCAACGGAAAAAGGCTGACGCCTTGCGTGAATGCGAAGCGTCAGCATGTGTTATTTGGTACTGCACAATTTTTATAAGGTGATTGTACAAGCACCTCTTGCATAATTTTTTATCAAGAAGCCTTTCAGTAAATTTTGCCATATACTTTAAATCACGAACAGAATAACCCTTGCTTTCTGGAAATGCCAGTCAATCCTTTTATTTCATGTAATTCCATTATATAAGGCATTGCCTACTATTTTTCAATATCACTGCCCCCCATCCCCCTTACGATATATCTTCTTCAACCAAAATATTAAAGAATTATATCACCAATGAACACAACCCTCGACGAATCTCTCAAAAAACTCAACGCGCACCTTACCTCGTTATTATATGCTATGCTTTGTTCATCAGCTGAACACCGACATGTTCAAAAAAATCAAGCCTACTGAATTACTGACCATGTAATCCAGTAGGCTTTTTTATGCTTTAAAAATTTTCATTTAGCAATCCGCTCTATGCTGCAGCTATGCTCCTTCGTCTTCTTATCATAGTTAATCCCTACTAAAAGAACACTGCCAGCATATTCCTTGAGCGCTTCCGCATAGCGCTTCTCTTTAATCTGTTGCAATGCTGTCTCAGCACCCCTGTTCCATTTCAGCTCAACCACCAGCACAGGATAATCCTCTCTACACGCTGGCTTGGGAAGATATACAAAATCTGCAAAGCCTCTCCCGGTCGGCAGCTCTCTGATCGGCTTGAAATAATAATCCATCGCAGCTAAAAAAGCAATAGTCAGCACACCACTCAAAGAATTTTCATCGTTATACTGAATGACAGAGGTGTACTGATTATGAATGCTTTCCATCATCTCCGCAACAGCTTCTGTATCCTCATCCAATACAGCTTCCAGCAAAGCGCGTGACTCCTTCTGAAAGCTAATCAGCTCACTCCACTTATTTACCTTCGTTGCCATTGCAAACTCAAAACGTATTTCTTCATTAGGTATAAACGCCTGATTCTTTTTCTGATCATAAGCAAGATACCCTAAATGTATGAGCAACGTCAAGACATCGTCCTTGCCTCTAAAGCTTACCATATCATTTTGAAAAAAATACGGTATAACCGCCACAGTGTCGCCCGCTAACATATCAATAATAGCAGACCGCAAGCCATCAAAATCCATATTGATCAGCGGCAGAATGGATTCATACGTTCCCGTCTGCGTCCAATAGCTTTGGAAGGTTCCCTGCAGCATCAGGCTGACAACAGCACGCGGATTATACACATGGTAATCTTCCAATTGATAACCATCATACCAACGCTTAACCTCAGCAAAGTCCTTTTGATATTTTTCACATAAGACCTTGACCTCACCTTCAGTAAAGCCAATCCAGGGTGCCATCAGTCCTGGCCCTATCATCGTATATTCATCAAAATTATTCAATGCCGACTGAGTTTTATACTTCTTTATGGGCAAGATGCCTGTAATATAGGCCAGTGCAATAAATTTCGTAGGCTCTACACCTTTGAACAGGTTATGCAGAAAGTCAATATACTCATCCTGCACCGCCTTATTGGTTGCCTCATCTCTGATAAGCACATCCCACTCATCAATAATTATCACAAATTTATTGCCGGTTGCTGCGCTAATATAAGACAAAGCACCGGAAACCTTATCTACATGTTCAGGAATGACTGCTCCATAGATAGCACGCAATTCTGCTAAGATAGTCTGCGTAATAAAGCTGACCGTTTTTTCCGCACTACCAGCTTCTTTAAAACACCACTGCACATCAAAATGAATAACATCAAATTTATCGAGATACTTTTCATAGCTGGCATTCTTTTCAATCTGCAGTCCCTTAAAAAGCTCTCTGGAATCGCACCCTTTGCTATAATAAGCAGCCAGCATATTGGCAGCCATAGACTTACCAAAACGACGCGGACGGCTGTTGCATATAAATTCCTGTGGCGTACCAAGAAATCTGTTGGTCAGTTCTATCAATCCGCTCTTATCTATATATATTTCTCCATTAACCGCATTTTGAAAAGCGCTGTTATCAGGATTAACAAATCTGCCCATCTGCCTTAACCTCCTCGCATTTCACGTTACTTCTATATAAAATTATAGCACAAAGGACTACTGCAGTATATAATAAACAGCATTGAAAAAAATACTTCAAGCTTGTTTCTGAAGCACTTAAATGCCGCAAGCATAGCTTCTCAAAGCAAGGCTGGCTTGCCTCCTGACATTCCTTCCAGCCTACTCTAAATTATTATAGCGATTATAACTATCAGTCCAGGTCCACGGCAGCGCCAGCAGGCTCAGCTCCGCTTCCTTCCAGGGATACTCCGGCTCCTCCTCCTGCTTCTCGTAGCTTTCACATATTTCCTCGTTATACTGATCGAACACAAGATAAATCATTCTCTGCGTCTGCAGCCAAAATACCCGCATAACAATAAAATGCAGGAAAATAAACAAAGGCAGCACATAATCACCCCGGTACAATTGGTGTCTGATGGGCAACCCCAGAATAAAGATGGTCGCAACCAGTACTAAAAAGGAGCCACGTTTTCCCAGCATCGTTTCGCCAGCCTCCTCCAGCGCAGGTGCCACATAATCACAAAACGTCCACTGTATTTCAAACTTGCGCATCGCCAAAACCATGTTAATACAGCCTAACGCCCCTAAAAGATATTCGCCAAAATTTTCCACGCTATAACCCTCTTTCCTTTTCCATTCCCAGCCAGGAATACGCTACTCTATGCCGAGCCTCCTGCATATAAAATCATTTTTCAAACAAAATACGAGAGTCAATTACACCTACCTAAAGAGTTAGGTGTAATTGACTGCTTTTTATGCCCAAAATTATGTATTATTGTTATGGTTAGTTGTTCCTTACTGCTACTTCTTTGTTGGCGAAGGCGATGCCATATTTGTATATGGTCTTGACTCCGATGGATATTAAGTCTATATCATATTTTTTCTCGTTGATCTGATCAAAAGCGATTTGAGCTAAATGTTCTAAATTTTGTTTTTTCTCTTTGCTTTCATCTGCTTTTATTTCAATGATAATCCCTGGCATTCCTGCGTTTTTAGGAGCAAGCTGGATATCATATCTTCCGTTGCCGCTTTCCCTGTTGGAACGGATGGTATGAGTATATTCAAAGATAGTGATAAGCCCAAGCATAAGGCCGTGATAATAGTTTTCTTTCAGTCCGTCGAAGTAGCTTATTGTTTTCATCAGGAATTCGCTTAGTGTATTTTTGATTATTTTACTATTCTTTTCCAGTAATGCATTTCTTAGTTCTGTAACTGTGGTTTCGCCTATTTCATTATTAAGCAGGCTTATGATTTCTTCTCGGTACACAGTCCTGATTTCCTTATTAGGAATATTGAGCTTGCAGATATAGGCTCCGTCTTCGTTGATAGTTGTTGCGGTTGATTTCAGGTATCCGGTCATAAGAAGAAAACCCAGTATATTAGTCTGGGGTTCTTTCAGTCTCGGGTAGATGATATTTGTCTTGACGATTGAAGTTACTTTTCCGTTTTCTTTTAGGAGTTCGTAAAGATTCTTATAGGTAGCTTCGTTGTATTTTTTTAGTATTTCATGGATAATAGTGTTTTCTGAGGTCTGGCTCCAGTAGGGAATCGCTTTATAGTTATTGCTCAGATAGTTGATTACAGACCACGGATTATAGATTTCAGTATCGCCAAATTTGTAGCCATCGTACCAGCTCTTTATTTCTGTAATTTTTTCTGGTACGCCATAGTATTCAGCTATGGAGGTGATTTCATCATTTGTAAATCCAAAATAATTACTGAATTTGTCATCAAGGACGGAATCGACACGAATATTGTTAAGCCCACTGAAAATACTTTCTTTAGCAACGCGCAGGATTCCTGTCATAATGCTTAGAGTGACATTGGGATTATCCTTTAATGCAGCTGAAAAAAAGTTTCTGATAAATTCTACAGCTTTTGCATAATAATTATTCGTAAAACCTTCCTGTATGGGGGTATCGTATTCATCAATGATAATAATCGGAGCTTTTTTATGGTGAGCATTTAGCATACGGCTAAGTGTTTGCAGGGAAAACATATAATCTGTTTCTATTGCAGTGTTATTGATAATACTTTGGTAAGTAACTGCATCTACTTTAGAAACAAATACACTGTTTTCTAATTCTGTATGTCTTGCATATTCCATACGTATAGTATTTTTCAAAAGATTATAGGTAGTTTCCCATCTCATAGATTTACAGTCTTTTAAACTGATAAAGATTACCGGGTATTTCCCTTGGCATTGCGTATATTTTTCACCTTGCTGCCAGATGGCTTTGTCTTTAAAGTATATACTGGTATCTTCGTTAGTTTTTTCAAAGAAAGTACGGAGCATATCCATATTTAAGGTTTTTCCGAAACGTCTCGGGCGTGTAAAGAGAATAATATTGGTTTTTTGATCAAGTAAATCTTTTGGTAGATTGTATAATCAACTTGAACAAAAAAT
>NZ_FR892756.1:1733-44794 GCF_000434895.1 Phascolarctobacterium succinatutens CAG:287 | reverse complement strand
ACCTCTTGACTTTTTATAGTTAGTCTTTCTTTAAAATTTGCTTCATAGTAGTTCTTGTTACTACTATATCAATTATATAATACAGCTATAGTCGTCAAAATACAAGTAAATAACTTTTTTAAATATGACATTAATGAAAAAAACACCTAAAAAATTTGCAAAAAAACCGTTTTAAAGCGGTTGGCAAAGCAACAGCCTTAAAACGGTCCATATATCATATTCAAATACAGTAGCTATCTAACCATTTGCCTGCTCTTTCTGCATCCAGATTCCTGATCAGCATAACCTCACTTTGCAGAATCCGCTTCGTGCTATGCAGCAAGCGGCGCTCACCTACTGATATTTTTTTGCTGCGCTCCAAAATAGTCAGGATTTTAAAGATTCTTGCAACCTCAGCAACACTGCCGCTTTTTATTTTCTGCATATACAGCTGAAAGCGCCGATTCCAGGAAATTGCTTTTACCGACTGCACATCAGGCACTTCTTGCAGTACATTGGCAATTGTAGTCAAGGTTTCTTCGTCACCGATGTAACGGAGTCCTAATTTTTCGGCATTCTCGACCGGTACTGCTACTGTCATATTTTCAAAAAGCATTTGTAAAATATAGTATTCTACCTTCTCGCCATCCTGCATATGTGCTTCTATATCCTTAACAATAGCACCGCCATGGATAGGATACACAACTCTGTCACCTGTTGCAAACATCTTCAACCCTCCTAAAAATTAATCCTTATGAATATATTGTAGCACGCCCCTTCTTTATTGTCAAAAATATTTTATTTTATCACTATATCACTAATATGTCAACCTCTAACTATGATATAGCACTAACTTCAGAATTCTTTTAACATTTAGCGATAAAAAAGCACTCAAAAAAATAATATTTTACAAACTATTAACTAATTCTTGTTTCTGCTGTCATTGCAGCTCTTGCAAAAGACGTTTTTTTCTTGCATAATATAAGTGTCTAAAACAAAAAAGGAAGTATAAAATTATGGATAACAACGAAAAACATGAATTACTATTAACGCAGCTGCGTACCAAAAAAGGTTTTATCTGCGATATGGATGGTGTTATCTATCACGGAAATAACCTGTTGCCAGGAGTAAAAGAATTTGTCAACTGGCTGTACGAGGAAAAAAAGAGCTTTTTATTTTTGACTAACGCCAGCGAACGCAGTCCCAAAGAGCTCCAGCAAAAGCTTTTACGTCTTGGACTGGAGGTTGACGAAAGTCATTTCTATACCAGTGCTCTCGCCACTGCCAAATTTATCCATTCGCAGGCCCCCGGCTGCAGTGCCTACGTTATCGGCGGCCCCGGTCTTGTCAATGCGCTTTATGATGCCGGCATCACAATGAATGATGTTAATCCCGATTACGTTGTAGTCGGCGAAACAAATTCTTATAATTATAATATGATTCTCAAGGCAGTAAGCCTGATTAACCAAGGAGCACGCCTTATTGCAACAAACAGCGACCTCACAGGTCCGTCTGATTTCGGTATCATCCCCGCCTGCCGTGCACTTGTCGCACCTATTGAGCTTGCTACCGGCAAAAAAGCTTACTTCGTCGGCAAGCCTAACCCCTTGATGATGCGTACAGGCCTGCGTCTGCTGGATGTTCATTCAGAGGATGCAGCTATGATTGGCGACCGTATGGATACAGATATCGTTGCCGGTATGGAAAGCGGCTTGATGACAGCTCTTGTTCTGAGCGGTGTAAGTACGTTGGAAAATATTAAGGAGTTCTCCTACCGTCCGTCTATCATCTTAAACGGCGTCGGTGATATTCCGAGCAAATAAAATTATATTTCAAGGGCTGCCGCATCAGGCAGTCTTTTTTTTAGCGCAGCACTTGACTTTAAGTCCACTCTAACATGTATAATGTAAGCAAGAATTATATAAAGGAGCTTTACTGAATAATATGCGTATTTTTCTTTTCGTCGGTACGATTGATGCTCTCATGAGTATCATCGGTTATATGTATTATCGCCATTATCTGCCCTTCGGCCGCACACTGACCTTCGGGCTTATATATCTGCTGATGGCACTCGGCGCAGCTATCAGTGTCATTCTGCCGCAAGGAACGCCTCATTTTCTGCTCAAGCTCACTGCGTGGATAGAAGGACTTTGGATTGCTTTTTGCTACTACACACTTCTGCTGGCCATCATTCATCTTCTCTGCCTGCTTTTCAGTAAGCTGGGCGGTTGGCAGCTGCCTTCAGCAAAAATCAGTATCATCGGCCTTGCCTTTATCTGCTGCTTCATTACCTGGGGCAGCTGGCGCGCCTTTCACCCGACAGTACGCACAGAAGCGCTGGTAACGGAAAAGCTGCCGCAGAATGCTCATTATAAAATTGTCTTTCTCACCGACCTGCATATGGGAAGAATACTCGGCCATGACTACGCAGAACGTCTGGCAGCACGCATCAACGAGCAAAAGCCAGACTTTGTTGTAGTCAGCGGCGACATGCTTGACGAGCGCATTTTTTATGTAGAAGAAGAAGATACGCTTTCTGCTCTGGCGCAAATCAAAGTGCCTGTCTACATGGCCTTCGGCAACCATGATTATCTTGATGAACCATTGCGCTGGCAACAAATGCTCACAGACAAGGGCTTCTACATCCTGCGCAATACCGATACCATTATCGACAACAAAATCAAAATAACAGGTATTGATGATTACAGCAAGAACCGTACCAATGATCAGCTTATAAATCTTTCCTCCCAAAATAACGACTACTACAGTATTCTGCTCGATCATCAGCCTCGCCGTATGGACGCTGCAGCTGATGCGGAGTATGATCTTTATCTGGCTGGTCATACGCATACAGGCCAGCTTTTTCCCAACCGTCTGGTAACGAAAGAAATGTACAAGTTGGATTATGGACGTACAAACTTTGGTAATCTGACCGCAATCACCAATAACGGCTACGGCTTTTGGGGACCTCCGGTTCGTACAGAGGTTGCTCCGGAAATGGTTGTATTGGAGCTGCGGGGAAAATAGTTTTTTCTAGTCTAGTTTTTCCAAAGCAAAAAAATACGGCAGACTCAGCTGTCGCACAAAAAAAGGACCACTGCACTATAAACACGTAGTGGTCCTTTTGATTGACATTATTCAGCTTTTTCTTCTTTAGGTGCTTCAACAATTATTTTGGCATCAACAACATTTTTCTTAATGGACTCAATGCCGCGTTTGCATCCTGCCATTGCCTTATAGCCTTCACCAGTAGCAATAATCTGTCCGTTGGTTGCTTTCAGACGGAAGCGGAATTCGCCTGCCTTATCCTTATAAACCTCAAATTTTGGATGCTTACAGGGGGTAAAGCCTTCTACCGTCTGATCCTCAATCGGAGCGATTGGAGCATTATTGATAACGCTGGCAATACCTTTACGGCAATATTTTTCGTCCTTATAAACTTGGGAGCTGGCAATAACTTCACCATTTGCAGCCTTCAGATTAAACTTAATGCCATTTTTTGCCTGAGAAATTACGAATTTACCTATTTTGTAGCCTCCTTTAAATTTATTCTGGTCTCTAAGTTTATTTTATGCCATCAGTCATAAAAAGACAAGTATTTTTATTGTAAACATATGCGTTTGCAGCTTTTAATCAATCGTATTCTCTAATGAGCCAATTTTTTCGATAGAGCAAACGATTTTATCGCCATGCTGCAAGAATGTCGGCGGTTTCATACCCATGCCGACACCTGCCGGAGTACCGGTAGCAATAATTGTTCCTGCAGCTAGCGTCATACCCTCTGACAGCTCTGCAATGGCCCCACAGACAGTCTGAATCATGTAACGGGTATTACTGCTCTGGCGCAGCTCTCCGTTAACGGTACAGCTAATATCAAGTGCCTGCTCATCCCCAATCTCATCGGCAGTAACAATACATGGTCCCATTGGCGTAAAACCATCAAGGCTTTTTCCCAAATACCATTGCTTGTGACGCGTCTGCAGGTTACGTGCACTGATATCATTAATAATTGTATAACCAAAAATGTAATCTCTGGCGTTTTCTTTGCTTACACCTTTAGCATCTTTAGCTAAAATCACTCCCAGCTCTGCTTCATAGTCAAGGCTGTCTACTAAGCCTTCATAACGTGGAACACTTTCACCACTTGCTGTAGCTCTGTTCACACGCTTGGAAAAATAAATCGTATAGGGACGCTCACCACCAAAGGCTTCACTGGAAAAACGGCCTGCTTCCTGAGCATGTGCATCATAATTGATACCAAGGCAGACGACATCCTGACGCGGATGAACAATAGGTGCCAAAAGCCTCACTTCTGCCAGGTTTACTGCAGCGCCCTGCAGCACATCCTCATTTTCTGCCAAACGCTCCAGCTTTTCCTTTACTGCCGATGTATAGCGGCAAATAAGTTCATTCATATCATCAGTTGCCAGTTCAGGCACCAGTCTTGCCAATAAGCTCAATCTATAGACCGCAGCCTCTTGCTGAAAGCCGACGAGTATTTCCTGTTTTCCTTTAATATCCACTGTATAAAAGCGCATTACCTTTTCCTCCTAATGTTATGGTTTATATCTGACTAATACTATAAATATCCTTCAGCATACTTGCTGATTAGTGGATATTACATAACACTATTATACACAGACTTTTTTCAGAACGCAAAAAAAGCAGGAACCTAAGTTCCTGCTTTTCCAGCTCTAAATTAGATAAGTTCGATGATAGCCATTTCAGCTGCATCGCCACGGCGAGGACCTACTCTGTAAATGCGAGTAAAGCCGCCTTGTCTGCCTTCATATTTCGGAGCAATTTCTTCAAACAGTTTTTTGGTAATGGTTTCGTCAACCAGAACTGCCATAACCTGACGACGAGCATGCAGGTCATTGCGTTTTGCCAAAGTAATCAGTTGAGCGGAATGCTTAGCAACTTCTTTAGCTTTGGTAACGGTGGTTTCGATCTTACCATATTTGAAGAAGGAAGTTAAAATGCTGCGAAACAGAGCCTTACGGTTGCTGGAGTTACGACCCAGTTTTCTGTATGCCATGTACTTCTGACCCCCTTAATTATTCTTCATCGTTTTTGCGAAAATGCAAGCCCATATCCTCAAGTTTCTTTTTAATCTCTTCAAGAGATTTGCTGCCTAAGTTACGGACTTTAATCATATCAGCTTCGGTTTTCTGGATTAATTCTTCGACAGTATTGATTCCTGCACGTCTCAGGCAGTTATTGCTGCGAACGGACAAATCCAAATCGTCGATAGACATTGTGTTTTGACCTTCTTGCTTGCTCGGCTCCGGAGCTTCAGGCTCAGAACCGCCAGTAACAGTGATTACAGAACCTTTGCCATCACTGGTCTGGAAGAGCTTGAGATAGTCAATCAGGATGGTGGAAGCCATGTCAACAGCTTCATCAGGCTTCATGCTGCCATCAGTCCAAACTTCCAAAGTAAGCTTGTCATAGTTGGTAACATTACCTACGCGGGTATCGTTAACAGCAAATTTCACTCTGGTAATAGGAGAGTAAATGGAGTCTACCGGAATTACGCCGATAGGCTGATCAGGCTGTTTATTTTTGTCCGCGGGTACATAGCCACGACCTTTATCAATATGGATTTCCATATTGAAAACTGCGTCTTTATCCAAAGTCGCAATGTGCAGTTCAGGGTTCAAAATTTCAACATCGCTATCAGCAATGATGTTAGCCGCAGTAACTTCCTGTTCACCGGAACATTCAATACGCAGAATTTTTTCCCCTTCACCTTCCATTTTAAGGCATAATGCCTTGATGTTCAGGATGATATCAGCAACATCTTCGCGAACACCTGGAATAGTAGCAAACTCATGCAGAACACCGTCAATCTTGACGTAGGTTACTGCAGCACCCGGCAGGGAGGACAGCAGCACACGACGCAGGCTGTTGCCCAGTGTAATGCCGTAGCCTCTCTCGAGCGGCTCCCAAACGAATTTGCCATAACGACCATCTTCGCTGACATCAGATGTAACCATCTTAGGTTTTTCAATTTCAATCATTCGGAAAGCCTCCTTCTATCGCGTATTACCACAATACGTCTCATAAGTGGGTGGCACAAGATATTCACTAATTATTTGGAGTACAACTCTACGATGAAGTGCTCTTCAATAGGAACATCAATTTCCTCACGAGTCGGGAAACGGTCTACCTTGCCGCTAAGGTTAGCAGCGTCCAGTACCAGCCAAGCCGGAACTGCTTTGGTAGCCAGAGTTTCGTCCATGCCTTTGAAGTATTCTTTAGCACGGCTGTTTTCCATAACGGTTACAACATCGCCAACTCTTACCAATGCGGAAGGAATGTCCAGACGTTTGCCGTTAACAGCAATGTGGCCATGTCTTACGATTTGGCGAGCCTGACGGCGGGTGTTAGCCAAGCCGAGGCGGAAAACTACGTTGTCGATTCTTCTTTCGAGGAGGATCAGCAGGTTTTCACCGGTGATGCCTTCCATCTTTTTAGCTTTATCATAGTAGCCACGGAATTGTTTTTCCAGTACGCCATAGATAAATTTAGCTTTTTGTTTTTCAGTTAACTGAATGCCATATTCGCTCTTTTTTCTGTTTTGGCGGCGAACTTGGCGTTTAGATTCCTTGCTAATGCCCATGAATGCGGGAGCTAAGCCCAAAGATCTGCATCTTTTCAGGACAGGAGTTCTATCAATTGCCATCTATTTACACCCCCAATTATACTCTTCTACGTTTCGGCGGACGGCAGCCGTTATGCGGGATTGGAGTAACGTCTTTAATAGAGTTAACTTCCAGACCTGCAGCCTGAAGTGCACGAATTGCTGCTTCACGGCCAGCGCCAGGACCTTTTACATATACTTCTACTTGTTTCAAGCCATGCTCCATAGCAGCTTTGGTTGCTTCTTCAGCAGCCATTTGTGCAGCAAACGGAGTGCTCTTACGGCTGCCACGGAAACCGAGGCCGCCTGCGGAGGCCCAGCTCAGAACATTACCTTCGGTATCAGCGATGGTAACGATAGTATTATTGAAGGTGGAGCGGATATGTGCTACACCGTTGATTACGTTTTTGCTAACTTTTTTCTTGTTGCGAACAACTTTCTTGCCAGCCACTGGTTTATCCCTCCCTCGCTAATTATTTCTTCTTGCCTGCAATAGTACGTTTCGGACCTTTACGGGTGCGGGCATTGTTTTTAGTGTTTTGACCACGAACAGGCAGACCCATACGATGTCTTCTGCCACGATAGCTGCCAATTTCAATCAGACGTTTAATGTTCAGGGATTCCTCACGGCGGAGGTCACCTTCAACTTTATAGTCCTGATCCAGAGTTTCACGGATCTTAGCAACTTCTTCTTCAGTCAGGTCGCGAACGCGAGTGTCCGGGTTAATACCGGTTTTAGCTAAAATTTCACGAGAGAGAGTCAGGCCGATGCCGTAGATGTACGGCAGAGCATACTCAATACGTTTATCTCTCGGTAAATCGACACCAGAAATACGTGCCATTAATGTGCACCTCCTTCTTATCCTTGTTTTTGTTTATGTTTCGGGTTTTCGCAAATTACCATTACATGGCCTTTACGTTTAATGACTTTGCATTTTTCACATATTGGCTTAACAGACGGTCTTACTTTCATAATTTAAACCTCCTCTTTGCCTGTTGGATTATTTATACCGATAAGTAATTCTTCCACGATTGAGGTCGTACGGAGTAAGCTCCACGGTAACCTTATCACCAGGCAAAATCTTGATGAAGTTCATACGAATCTTACCGGATATATGTGCTAAAATTGTATGGCCGTTAACCAGTTGAACTTGGAACATAGCATTGGGAAGTGCTTCTAAGATTGTACCTTCAACCTCAATAACATCCTGTTTGGACACTGTTGTACCTCCTTATTTGCTACATCCGAGACTAACTTTAACGTCGGCATACACTTTATCGATAGGCTGCAAGCCATCGATTTCTTTGTACAGGCCTTGTTTTTTGTAGTACTCAATTAACGGTTCTGTTTGTTCATGATATGCATGCAGACGATTTACAACGGTTTCTTCTTTATCGTCGTTACGTTGATAAAGGTTACCGCCGCATTTGTCGCAAACATTTTCTACCTTGCTGGGGTTAAAGCTTACATGATAGGTAGCACCGCAAGCCTTGCAGATACGGCGGCCAACTACACGCGCAACCAGCTCGGAGTCAGGAACAGAGATATTAACAACACCGGTCAATTTAATGCCCAGGTCTTTGAGGATTCCGTCGAGAGCAACTGCTTGCTCCTCAGTTCTCGGGAAGCCATCTAAGATGAAACCATTTGCACATTCGGGTTTGGACAAGCCTTCACGAACAATGCCGATGGTTACGACGTCGGGGACAAGTCCGCCAGCGTCCATGTATTTTTTTGCCTCTTTACCAAGTTCGGTGCCTGCGCTTACTGCTGCACGGAACATGTCTCCTGTGGAGATATGAGGGATTTTAAATTCATCAATGAGTTTTTCTGCTTGAGTGCCTTTACCAGCACCCGGAGGTCCCATTAAAAGAATGTACATTCTGAACTCCTCCTATTTCATAAAGCCATGATAATGACGCATCAGCACCATGGACTCTATTTGCTTCATAGTTTGTAATGCAACACCAACAACAATCAACAAAGCGGTACCGCCGAAGTACACACCTTCAATGCGGGTTACCCATCCGATAACATGAGGCATCAGCGCAATTAATGAGAGGAAAATCGCACCGGCCAAAGTTATTCTGGACATTACCTTGTCAAGATATTCTGTAGTAGGATTACCGGGTCTTAAACCGGGAATAAAGCCACCGTTCTTTTTGATATTATCGGAAAGATCTCCGATGTTCAGGCTTACTGCTGTATAGAAGTAAGTGAAGAACAAAATCATCAGAACATATAATGTGGTCTGCAGCGGGCTGCCCCACTGAAAGAGCTTACCCATTGCTTTAACCCAAGGAACATCAACGAACTGAGCAATTGTTACAGGGAACATCAACACCGAAGAAGCGAAGATGATCGGAATAACGCCTGCCTGGTTGACCTTCAGAGGGATATAGCTTGTATGACCGCCATAAGCCTTTTTTCCTACTACACGCTTAGCATACTGAACGGGGATTTTGCGAATACCCTCAGAAATGATAATTACGAAAACTACCATCGCCAGGGCTATAGCCGCGAACAAAATAACGTTCAATAAGCTTACCGTGCCAGCCTGCAGATATTGGAAAATTACTTTAAGTCCATCCGGCAGTCTGGATACGATACCGGCAAAGATTATCAGGGAAATACCATTGCCGACACCGCGAGCTGTAATCTGCTCGCCTATCCACATAAGGAAAACGGTTCCTGCAGTAAGTGTGAGAGCAATAAGCAGGATTGAGAAAATCCCGGGGTTATTAATCGCCATCTTCAGGCCGTAGGCCATACCGCAGGCTTGGATAAACGCCAAAGCCACCGTCAGCATACGTGTAAGCTTTGTCGTTTTCTTGAAGCCTTCCTCACCTTCCTTGGACCATTGTTCCAAGGTCGGTACAACTACCTTCAATAACTGTAAAATAATTGAAGCATTGATATATGGGGTAATACTCATAGCAAAAATGGAGAATTTGCTCAAGGCGCCGCCACTGAACATATCAAGCAGTCCGAAGAGATTACCGCTGCGGAAAAGCTGTTCAATGACAGAAGCGTTTACGCCAGGAACAGGTATATGTGTTCCAGCCCTGAATACGATGAACATGGCGAGAGTAAATAAAACTTTTTGCCTGAGTTCTGTTATTCTAAATATGTTTGCAAGGGCTGCTAACACTTTAGATCACCTCAATCTTACCGCCAGCTGCAACGATTTTCTCTTCAGCGGATTTGCTGAAGCCCATAGCTTGTACAGTAAGCTTTTTGGTTAATTCGCCATTGCCAAGAATACGGATGCCGTCACGAATGTTCTTAACAACACCTTCTTCAATAAGCATTACAGGTTCAACAACGGTGCCGTCCTCAAAACGATTGAGTACGGAAACGTTGATTTCAACATAATCTTTAGCAAATTTATTGTAGAAACCGCGTTTCGGAAGACGCAGGTACAGAGGTCTTTGACCACCTTCAAATCCAGGGCGCTTAACACCGCCGGAACGGGATTTCTGACCTTTCTGGCCTTTGCCGGAAGTCTTGCCTAAGCCACTGCCCAGGCCGCGACCTACGCGAACTGCTACACGTTTAGATCCCGGAGCGGGAGACAATTCATGTAAATTCATCTTCAGTACACCTCCTTGTCTTACGCTTCTTCAACCTTCACGAGATGTTCAACCTTGTGAACCATGCCGCGAATAGTCGGAGTATCTTCTTTAACAACGCTAGTATTGATTTTACCTAAGCCCAGAGCTTTAACGGTTGCACGCTGATCTTTGGGGTAACCGATCAGGCTGCGGGTCAGGGTGATTTTAATTTGTGCCATGACAAAGTCCTCCTTAGCCCAACAATTCTTCTACGGTTTTACCACGCAGAGCTGCAACAGCTTCAGCACTCTTCAAGGATTTCAGACCTTCAATGGTTGCACGAACCATGTTGTTCGGGTTGGAAGAGCCTTGAGATTTAGTAAGAATATCACGAACGCCAGCCAGTTCCAGTACGGCACGTACAGGGCCGCCAGCGATAACGCCGGTACCTTCTGCAGCCGGTTTCAGGAATACGCGGCCTGCGCCGAATACACCGATGTTTTCATGAGGAATGGTAGTACCAACCAGCGGTACAGTAACCAGGTTTTTCTTAGCGTCTTCAACGCCTTTGCGAATAGCTTCAGGAACCTCTGCAGCTTTACCCAGGCCCATGCCTACATGACCATTTTCATCACCTACAACAACAAGTGCAGCGAAGGAGAAACGACGTCCGCCTTTAACAACCTTAGCAACACGGTTGATGAAAACGACTTTTTCTTGTAATTCGCTTTCTTTATTTTCGAAGTTCGCCACTTTATTTCCTCCTTCTCTTAGAATACCAGGCCAGCTTCGCGAGCAGCTTCAGCCAGGGCAGCTACACGGCCGTGGTACAGATAGCCACCACGATCGAATACAACTTCTTTTACACCCTTAGCCAGCGCTTTTTCAGCGATTGCTTTGCCTACAGCTTTAGCAGCCTCAATGTTGCCGCCGTAGTTTTCTTTCAGATCTTTTTCAACGGTGCTGGCAGCAGCGATAGTTTCGCCGGTCTCATCGTTAATAACCTGTGCATAAATGTTGGACAGGGAACGGTATACGTTCAGACGAGGTTTTTCAGCAGTACCGATAATATATCTACGAGAACGGAGATGACGTTTTTGACGTTTCTCGTTTTTATCAACTCTGTTAAGCAAGAGTTTCACTCCCTTCTTTTAGAAATTATTTCTTGCCTTTAGCGCCGGCTTTACCAATCTTACGACGAACATGTTCGCCTTCATAACGGATACCTTTACCTTTGTAAGGTTCAGGCGGACGCAAAGTACGGATATCTGCAGCAACTGCACCTACAACTTCTTTATCAGCACCGCTAACAACGATTTTGTTCGGAGCGGGAACTTCAAAAGTAATACCTGCAGGCGGCTCTTTTACAACCGGGTGAGAGAAACCCAGAGTGAAGTTAATGTTTTGGCCTTGCTTAGCAGCACGGTAACCAACACCATTAATTTCCAGAGTCTTGCTGAAGCCTTGGGTTACACCGATGATCATGTTGTTGATCAGGGTGCGGGACAGACCATGCAGAGAACGGTTTTCTTTTTCATCGTCCGGACGTTCAACGGTGATTACACCATTGTCCATGGTCAGCTTCATGTTTTTATTGATTTGGCGAGCTAATTCGCCTTTAGGACCTTTAACGGTCACGTGATTATCTTCAATAGTAACTGTTACACCAGTGGGAACAGTAATTGGCATTTTACCAATTCTAGACACGTACGAGCACCTCCTATCTTTTTAGTATTACCATACGTATGCAAGAACTTCGCCGCCCAAGCCTGCTTTACGAGCAGCTTTGTCGGTCATCAAGCCTTGGGAAGTAGAAATTAATGCAATACCCAGACCTCCGAGGACTCTAGGCAGTTGGTCTTTTTGAGAATAAACTCTCAGACCAGGTTTGGAAATACGTTTAATACCGGAGATAACCTTCTCTTTATTAGCACCGTATTTCAGGCTGACGCGGATAACATTTTGTTTGCTGTCAGCAATAACTTCGAAATCTTTAATGAAACCTTCGGCTTTCAGGATTTCAGCAATAGCCAGCTTAATCTTGCTGCCGGGGATCTCAACTTTATCATGATGAACTGAATTTGCGTTACGAATACGGGTAAGCATATCAGCAATCGGGTCAGTCATTACCATACTTAAATACCCTCCTTCCTTGTTGTCTGTCTTACCAGCTTGCTTTGGTTACGCCCGGAATAGCTCCTTTGTAAGCATATTCACGGAAGCAGATACGGCAGAGGCCAAATTTACGCATATAGCCATGAGGTCTGCCGCAAACTTTGCAGCGGTTATAATGACGAACTTCGAATTTCGGTTCGCCTTTCCATTTTTCGATCAGGGCTTTTTTAGCCAATGTGTTCCCTCCTCACTTATGCGCCGAACGGCATTCCGAGGAGTTTGAGCAGCTCTCTAGCTTCCTCGTCTGTCTTAGCGGTAGTCACAATGATGATATCCATGCCACGAACTTTATCGATCTTATCATATTCGATTTCCGGGAAAATCAATTGTTCTTTCAGACCCAGTGCGTAGTTGCCACGGCCGTCAAATGCGGAAGCATTTACGCCACGGAAGTCACGTACGCGCGGAAGAGCGAGATTCATCAGTTTATCAAGGAAATAGTACATACGGTCGCCACGCAGGGTTACTTTAGCACCCAGAGGCATGCCTTGACGTACTTTGAAAGCTGCGATGGATTTCTTAGCTTTGGTGATAACAGGTTTTTGACCTGCGATCTGAGTCATGTCAGCAACTGCGCTTTCCAGAGCTTTGCTGTTGCCTACAGCCTCGCCAACACCCATGTTGATTACAACTTTCTCAATTTTAGGGATTTCCATTACGTTTTTATATTGGAATTTGTCATGCATAGCCTTAGCTACTTCAGACAAATATTTTTCTTGCAATCTGGTCTTTGCCATTCAGTTATTTCCTCCTTTCCCGGAAAATTATTTATCGATTACTTCACCGCATTTTTTGCAGGTTCTTACGAAAGCACCAGCAACTTCGGTCTTTTTAATACGGGTAGCTTGTTTGCAAACCGGGCATACCAGCATTACTTTGGAAGAAGCGAGCGGAGCTTCTTTAGTAATGATGCCGCCTTGAGGATTTGCCTGAGACGGTTTGGTATGACGTTTTACTTTATTCACGCCTTCAACAACCACTTTGGCTTTCTTAGGCAGAGCTTCAACGATCTTACCTTGCTTGCCTTTATCCTTGCCGGACAGTACAAGAACGGTATCGCCTTTTTTAACATGCAGCTTTACAGCATTTGCCATGTCAAGAACACCTCCTTACAGTGCGTTATCTAATTTCTTACAGCACTTCCGGTGCCAGAGAAATGATTTTCATGAAGTCTTTTTCGCGAAGTTCGCGGGCAACAGGCCCAAAAATACGAGTGCCGCGCGGGCTCTTGTCGTCTTTGATTACAACTGCTGCGTTCTCATCGAAACGGATGTAGGAACCGTCTGCACGGCGAACACCTTTAACGGAACGAACAACAACTGCTTTAACTACGTCGCCTTTTTTTACAACGCCACCGGGTGATGCATCTTTAACAGCACATACGATAACGTCACCGATATTAGCATATTTACGGTAAGAACCGCCTAATACACGGATACACATAACCTTCTTAGCGCCAGTGTTGTCACCAACATTAAGGATAGTTTGTTGTTGTATCATGGATTTCCCTCCCTTGCCGGACTAACTCTTCGGCAAAATTATTTAGCACGCTCTAAGATTTCAATAACGCGCCAGCATTTATCTTTAGACAGCGGACGAGTTTGCATAATTTCAACTACGTCGCCAACATGTGCTTCGTTATTTTCATCATGAGCTTTGAATTTAATAGTATGTTGTACGCCTTTTTTGTACAGCGGATGCTGAACGAAACGTTCTACTGCAACTACGACAGTTTTCTGCATTTTATCGCTGACAACTTTACCAATACGGGTAACACGTGCGTTTCTTTCTTCGGTCACGACTGTTTCCTCCTTGTTATACTTCAAAACAGTTAAGCCTTGAGCTCACGTTCACGCTGGATTGTTTTGATACGGGCAATGGATTTCTTAACGTCACGAATTTTCATCGGATTTTCACATTGACCGGTTGCCATTTGAAAACGCAGATTGAAGAGTTCCTCTTTCAAATCTGCCAACTTGGTGTCTAACTCAGCAGCAGACAATTCACGAATTTCTGTTGTTTTCATTAAGCTTCACCACCCTTTTCTTGTGCGGCAGCTTCAGCTTCCTGTTGAGCGCGAGTTACAAATTTGCATTTAATAGGCAATTTGTGGCTAGCAAGACGCATTGCTTCTTTAGCAACTTCTTCGCTAACACCGTTCATTTCGAACAGAACGCGACCAGGTTTAACTACTGCTACCCAGTACTCCGGAGAACCTTTACCAGAACCCATACGAGTTTCAGCAGGTTTTGCAGTAATCGGTTTATCCGGGAAAATTTGAATCCAAACTTGACCGCCACGTTTGATATAACGTGTCATTGCGATACGGGCTGCCTCAATCTGGCGGTTGGTAATCCAAGCGGGCTCCAATGCTACCAGACCGAAATCGCCATGAGCGATTCTATTACCGCGCATAGCACGGCCAGTCATACGACCTCTATGTTGTTTACGATGTTTAACTCTCTTCGGTAATAACATGTCTGATTATGCCTCCTTTGCCGGAGCAACTTTAGCTGCTTCTTTGCTTTCAGGAAGAACTTCACCTTTGTAAATCCATACCTTAATGCCGATACGGCCATAAGTAGTATGTGCTTCTGCAGTGCCATAATCGATGTCAGCACGCAGGGTGTGCAGAGGAATGCTGCCTTCACGATAGGATTCGCTGCGTGCAATTTCAGCACCGCCAAGACGACCGCCACAGGTAATTTTGATACCTTTAGCACCCATACGCATGGTACGGCCAACGCATTGCTTCATAGCACGACGGAAAGCGATACGGCGTTCCAGCTGTGCTGCAATGTTCTCTGCAACCAAGGTTGCGTCCATATCCGGGGTTTTAACTTCTACGATGTTGATTTCGATAGCGCTCTCAGTCATTTTCTTCAGGTCGGATTTCAGCAGTTCGATGTTGCTGCCTTGACGACCGATTACCATACCAGGTTTTGCAGTATGGATGGAAATGCGGGCTTTATTAGATGCGCGTTCGATTTCTACTTTAGAGATACCGGACAGGAACAGTTTTTCTTTGATGAACTCACGGATTTTAATGTCTTCTAACAAGAATTTCTCATAGTCTTTGCCAGCGTACCATTTGGAATCCCAGCCTTTGATAACGCCAACACGGAGACCATGCGGATTAACTTTTTGACCCACTATCTTTTCCCTCCTTCTGACGGGATATTATTTTTCTTTAACTGCTACAGTTACGTGGCTAGAACGTTTCAGAATTTTGAAAGCCTGTCCACGGGAACGAGGATGAATACGTTTCATGGTCGGACCTTGATCTACTGCACAGTAGGATACGATCAGGTTATCCACGTTCATGTCAAAATTGTGCTCTGCGTTTGCTACTGCACTACGCAGAACTTTCTCGATTACCTCAGAACCAACCTTCGGGGTATATTTGAGGATCGCGAATGCTTCACCAACGGATTTGCCGCGGATGAGATTGATTACGATGCGCAGTTTGCGCGGCGCAATACGGATATATTTTGCAATTGCCTTTGCTTCCATTGTTTGGTCCCCCTTTCCCCTTATTTTAAGCCGGTGCTCTTATCTGCGTGACCTTTGTAAGTACGAGTAGGAGCGAATTCTCCTAATTTGTGGCCTACCATATCCTCGGTAATGAATACCGGAACATGTTTGCGTCCGTCATGAACCGCAATGGTGTGACCAACGAAAGACGGAATAATAGTAGAGCTGCGAGACCAGGTCTTAACAACTTTTTTATCATTAGCGGCATTAAGCACGTCAATCTTTTTCAAAAGACTTGCATGGACAAAAGGTCCTTTTTTAACTGATCTGGACACTAGGTTAGCCTCCTTTCCTTATCCTGTTTTATTATTTAGTTCTACGTTTCAGAATTAACTTAGTAGAAGCTTTCTTCTCTCTGCGAGTACGAGTACCGAATGCACATTTACCCCAAGGAGTAACAGGACGTTTACGACCAACGGGGGAGTGACCTTCACCACCACCATGCGGATGGTCGTTAGGATTCATAACAACGCCGCGGTTAGCAGGACGGATACCCAGCCAACGGCTGCGGCCAGCTTTACCGATGCAGATGTTTTCAGCATCAATGTTACCAACTTGACCGATGGTTGCACGGCAGTTGATATGTACTTTACGGATTTCGCCAGAAGGAAGACGGAGCAGAGCGTAGTCGCCCTCTTTAGCCATCAGCTGAGCGCTAGTACCAGCACTACGAGCCATTTGGCCGCCTTTACCAATTTTCATTTCCACGTTGTGTACGGTAGTACCAAGCGGAATGTTTTTCAGCGGCAGGCAGTTACCGGTTTTGATATCTGCGTCAGGACCGCTTACTACGATATCGCCAACTTTCAAATCAAGCGGAGCGATGATGTAACGTTTTTCGCCGTCAACATAGTTGATCAGAGCGATACGAGCGTTACGGTTAGGATCGTATTCAATGGTAGCAACCTTAGCCGGAATGCCGTCTTTGGTACGCTTGAAATCAATGATACGATATTGTTTTTTATGCCCGCCGCCTTGATGACGAACAGTCATTTTACCGGTATTATTACGGCCTGCATGTTTACCAAGTTTTTCAACAAGCGGGCGGTAAGGCTTGTCAGTCGTAATCTCTTCGAAGGCAGACACAGTAATAAAGCGTCTGGAAGGAGAATACGGATTAAAGCTTTTAATAGCCATTTAATTTACCTCCTATACGTTAATTACATTCCTTCGAAAAGGGGAATCGTATTGCCTTCAGCAAGCTTCACGATAGCTTTCTTATAATCGGAACGTTTGCCAACATATTTACCCATGCGTTTGGTTTTGCCCAGTACGCGGATGGTATTTACATTCAATACTTTTACGTTGAAAATCGCCTCTACAGCTTGGCGGATTTCTACTTTGTTAGCATCCAGAGGAACCTGGAAAGTGTATTTGTTCTCCTGCATCATCTGAGAAGTCTTTTCGGTGATGATGGGACGAATCAGTATATCGCGAGGATTAGCAGCCATTATGCGAGCACCTCCTCAATTTTTTCTACAGCATCTTTAGCAAGGAATACCTTTTTGCTGTTCAGGATATCAAAGCAGTTCAGACCCATGTTGGTGATGGTGGTTACTTTCGGCATGTTACGTGCGGAAAGGGCAACGTTTTCGTTGGAACCATCGGTAATCAACAGAGCTTTAGTGTCAACAGCTTCAAAAGCTTTCAGCAGAGAAGCTACTTGTTTAGTTTTCGGAGCGTCAAAAGCCAGGCCTTCAACAACTACCAGTTCACCAGCTGCTACTTTAGCAGACAGTGCGCAGCACAGAGCTAAGCGACGTGCTTTACGAGGCATTTTCTTTGCATAGCTGCGGGGTTGGGGACCAAAAGTGGTACCACCGCCAACCCATACGGGAGAACGGTTGGAACCGCAACGAGCGCGGCCAGTACCTTTTTGTTTCCAGGGTTTACGACCGCCACCGCGTACCATAGCACGGGTTTTAGTAGCGGAAGTTCCTTGACGTTGGTTTGCCAGCTGCATTACAACTGCTTGATGTACTACAGCTTCATTGAACTCAGCGCCAAATACGGAATCATTTAATTCTATTTCACCGGTTTGTGCACCGGAAAGATCATATACTGATAACTTCGGCATTAGAAGCATCCTCCTTTCTTTCGCTTATCTTATTATTTGTTAGGTTTTACGGTTTCCTTTAATACTACGTAAGAACCAGTAGCACCCGGAATAGCACCCTTAACCAGAATAAGATTACGTTCTGCGTCAACCTTAACAACGGTCAGACGTTGAACAGTTACATTTGCATTACCCATACGGCCAGGCAGTTTTTTGCCTTTGATTACACGGCCGCCAGGACCGGAATGCATGGGGCCCATAGAACCAGGCTCACGATGAGACTTAGAACCATGTTTCATAGGTCCGCGAGAGAAATTGTGGCGCTTAATAGTGCCTGCAAAACCTTTGCCGCGGGAAACGCCGCTTGCGTCAATCAGTTCGCCTGCAGCAAAAATATCAGCAGCGATTTTATCGCCTACCGCATATTCGGAAGGAGCAGCCAGACGCAGCTCTCTGACAAATTTAACCGGTGCTACACCAGCTTTGTCAAAATGGCCTTTCATCGGTTTGGTGGTATGTTTTTCTTTAATTTCACCAAAACCAAGTTGAACAGCATTATAACCGTCTGTTTCTTCGGTTTTGTTTTGAAGTACAACGCAGGGGCCTGCTTCTACAACAGTAACAGGAATCAGTCTGCCATCAGCTTCAAAAATTTGGGTCATGCCCAGTTTTTTGCCTAAGATACCTTTAGCCATTATTGCACCTCCTCCTTACAGTTTAATTTCAATATCTACGCCAGCGGGCAGGTCAAGACGCATCAGAGCGTCAACAGTCTTACCGGTGGGTTCCAGAATGTCTACAAGACGTTTGTGAGTACGCATTTCGAATTGCTCACGGGAATCTTTGTTAACATGCGGAGAACGCAGAATAGTGTAAATGTTTTTTTCTGTAGGAAGGGGAATCGGACCGGAAACTTGTGCACCGGTACGTTTTGCAGTTTCTACAATCTTAGAAGCACTTTGGTCAAGTGCTTTATGATCATACGCTTTCAGGCGTATTCTAATCTTTTGAGACTTAGCCATTAAAAAATATCCTCCTAAATTCGCCCAGTTTCTATGAACGGACATACTCCGTGAAAATCTCCCTGTCTAACAGGCAAGCAACCTTTCACATCATCGCAGGGCCATACCAACAAACATAAGAATAGAGGGGAGGTTAACCCCCCTCATATTCTTCCAGGGATCTAACTAAAATTATTTCTCTTCTACTTCGGAAACAACGCCAGCGCCAACGGTACGGCCGCCTTCACGGATAGCGAAACGCAGACCTTTTTCGATAGCGATCGGGGTGATCAGTTCTACTTCCATGGTTACGTTATCGCCAGGCATTACCATTTCTACACCTTCCGGCAGTTCGGTTACACCGGTTACGTCGGTAGTACGGAAATAGAATTGCGGACGGTAGCCGTTGAAGAACGGAGTATGACGGCCGCCTTCTTCTTTGGTCAGTACATAAACTTCACCTTTGAATTTGGTGTGCGGATGAATGCTGCCCGGTTTGGACAGTACTTGGCCACGCTCGATTTCTTTACGGTCAACACCACGCAGCAGGCAGCCGATGTTATCGCCAGCTACTGCTTCGTCCAGCAGTTTGCGGAACATTTCTACGCCGGTTACAACGGTAGATTTTTTCTCGTCTTTCATACCAACGATTTCTACGGTGTCGCCAACTTTAACAGTACCACGCTCTACCCGGCCGGTAGCAACGGTACCACGACCGGTGATGGTGAATACGTCCTCGACAGGCATCAGGAACGGTTTGTCGGTTGCACGTTCCGGCAGCGGAATGTAGCTGTCAACAGCGTCCATCAGTTCCATGATTTTTGCTTCGTATTTCGGGTCGCCTTCCAGAGCTTTCAGAGCGGAGCCTGCAACAACAGGGATGTCATCGCCGGGGAAGTCATAGGAGCTTAAGAGTTCGCGAACTTCCATTTCTACCAGTTCCAGCAACTCTTCGTCGTCAACCATATCTACTTTGTTCAGGAATACAACCATTGCAGGTACGCCTACTTGGCGAGCCAGCAGAATGTGCTCACGAGTCTGAGGCATCGGGCCGTCAGCAGCGGATACTACCAGGATTGCGCCGTCCATCTGAGCAGCGCCGGTGATCATGTTCTTTACATAGTCAGCATGGCCCGGGCAGTCAACGTGTGCATAGTGACGGGTTGCGGTTTCATATTCAACGTGAGAGGTGTTGATGGTAATACCACGTTCACGTTCTTCCGGAGCTTTATCGATCATGGAGTAGTCCATGAATTCAGCGCCGCCTTTTTCAGCCAGTACTTTGGTGATAGCAGCAGTCAGAGTAGTCTTGCCATGGTCAACGTGACCGATGGTGCCGATATTCAGATGCGGTTTAGTTCTTTCATATTTAGCTTTTGCCATTGTGAATTTCCTCCTTAAGGTTGTTTGTTAAAACTAGGCTTAGTTGGTGCCTTTGTTTTTAGCAATAATTGCCTCAGCAATGTTTTTGGGAACGTCTTCGTAGTGGTCTACTTCCATGGAGTAGTTACCACGGCCTTGGGTTTTGCTGCGCAGGTCGGTAGCATAACCGAACATCTCAGCCAGCGGAACGAATGCATTGATTACTTGTGCACCGTTACGAGCTTCCATGCCTTCGATGCGGCCACGGCGGGAGTTAACGTCGCCGATTACGTCGCCCATGTATTCTTCAGGAACAGTAATTTCTACTTTCATGTAAGGCTCAAGGATAACCGGGTTAGCTTTTTCAGCACCAGACTTGAAGCCCATAGAACCGGCAATCTTAAATGCCATTTCAGAAGAGTCGACTTCATGGTAAGAACCATCATAAACAGTAACTGCGATATCAACCATCGGATAACCGGCAACTACGCCGTTCTCCATAGCTTCTTTAACGCCTGCTTCTATAGGAGCGATGTATTCTTTAGGAATAGCGCCGCCAACAACTTTGTTTTCAAACAGGAAGCCTTCGCCAGGTTCACGCGGAGCGATTTCCAGCCAGCAATGACCATATTGGCCTTTACCACCGGACTGACGAACAAATTTACCTTCGGATTTAACAGCTTTGCGAATGGTTTCGCGGTAAGCAACCTGCGGGTTACCAACAGTGCAGCCTACTTTGAATTCGCGCAGCAGACGGTCAACAATGATGTCCAGGTGAAGCTCGCCCATACCGGAAATAATGGTTTGGGAGGTTTCAGGATCAGTGTGAACACGGAAGGTCGGATCTTCTTCTGCCAGTTTTTGCAGGGCGATGCCCATTTTTTCCTGGTCAGCTTTAGTTTTAGGTTCAACTGCAACGGAGATTACAGGATCAGGGAATACCATAGATTCGAGGATGATCTCGTTTTTCTCATCGCAGAGAGTATCACCGGTAGTGGTGTCTTTCAGACCTACAGCAGCTGCGATATCACCGGAGTAAACTTGTTCAATTTCTTCGCGGTGGTTAGCATGCATTTGCAGGATACGACCGATACGCTCGCGTTTACCTTTAGTGGAGTTATATACATAAGAACCAGCAGTCAAGGTACCGGAGTATACACGGAAGAATGCCAGCTTACCAACAAACGGGTCGGTAGCAATCTTGAATGCCAGTGCGGAGAACGGAGCTTCGTCGCTGGACGGACGCTCGTCTTCTTCGCCGGTTTCAGGGTTTACACCTTTGATGTTAGGAACATCGGTCGGTGCAGGCATGAATTGGATTACAGCGTCCAGCATCGGTTGAACGCCTTTGTTTTTGTATGAAGAACCGCAGCAAACCGGAGTCATTTTGCAAGCGATAGTTGCTTTACGGATACCAGCCAGGATTTCTTCTTCGGTCAGCTCTTCGCCTTCCAGATATTTCATCATCAGCTCGTCATCGGATTCAGCAACAGCTTCAACCAATGCTGCACGGTATTCGTCAGCTTTCTCTTTCATGTCAGCCGGGATTTCTACGAACTCTTCTTCTTTACCGAGTGCATCATCATAAACGATTGCTCTCATTTTGATCAGGTCGATCATGCCTTGGAAAGTATCTTCAAAGCCGATAGGCAGTTGAATAGGTACTGCATTGGCATTCAGACGAGTCTTCATCATGTCAATTACACGATAGAAGTCTGCACCGGTAATATCCATTTTATTTACATATGCCATACGGGGTACATGGTATTTGTCAGCCTGACGCCATACGGTTTCAGACTGAGGCTCAACACCGCCCTTAGCACAGAAAACTGCAACGGAACCATCAAGTACGCGCAGGGAACGTTCAACTTCTACAGTGAAGTCAACGTGGCCCGGGGTATCAATGATGTTGATACGATGTTTATCGAATTGGTGCTCGGAACCTTCCCAGTAGCAGGTGGTTGCAGCAGAGGTGATGGTAATACCACGCTCTTGTTCCTGAACCATCCAGTCCATGGTAGCAGCACCTTCATGGGTTTCACCAATCTTATGTACTCTGCCGGTATAGAACAGAATACGTTCGGTGGTGGTGGTTTTACCAGCATCGATGTGAGCCATGATGCCGATATTTCTAGTTCTCTCAAGCGGAATTAATCTGCCCACTTCTTTATCCTCCTCAAATTAACTGAGACAGGTCATTACCAGCGGTAATGAGCAAATGCTTTGTTTGCTTCTGCCATCTTGTGGGTATCTTCGCGTTTCTTAACAGCTGCGCCAGTGCCATTGGAAGCGTCCATGATCTCACCAGCTACACGCTCGTACATGGTGCGCTCACCACGCAGACGAGAGTAGTTTACCAGCCAACGGATACCCAGGGTGGTTTTGCGGTCAGCACGTACTTCAACAGGTACTTGGTAGTTTGCACCACCAACACGACGGGCACGAACTTCCAGCAGCGGCATTACGTTCTGCATAGCAGCATCGAACACTTCCAAAGGATCTTTGCCAGTCTTTGCACGAACCAGGTCGAATGCATCGTATACAATACGTTCTGCAACGCCTTTTTTGCCGTCGAGCATAATTTTATTGATAAATCTAGTTAAAAGCTTAGAACCGTACACCGGATCCGGCAGTACGTCTCTTTTAGTTACAGGGCCTTTTCTCGGCATGTGTTTCCCTCCTTAGGATTAAATCATTCTTAATGTTTTCTTGAAATTATTTCTTTGCTTTAGCACGTTTTGCACCGTACTTGGAGCGAGATTGGTTGCGGTTAGCAACGCCTGCAGTATCAAGAGCACCACGAATGATATGGTAACGCACACCAGGAAGGTCCTTGACTCTTCCGCCTCTGATCAGAACAACACTGTGTTCCTGAAGATTATGGCCGATACCCGGGATATAAGCAGTAACTTCGATGCCGTTGGTCAAACGTACACGAGCTACTTTACGAAGTGCAGAGTTAGGTTTCTTCGGGGTAGTGGTGTAAACACGAGTGCAGACGCCACGTTTTTGCGGGCATTCTTTCAATGCCGGTGCAGTAGATTTGCTTTTCAGAACCTCTCTACCTTTGCGAACCAATTGGTTAATTGTAGGCATATCGGCACCTCCTTTCCAAACAATTAGATTTTAATGATTATAAAAACTCGGCTCACGCCAAGCCCTTATCGGCTTTAAGTATCGCAGCCGCTGCTGCTTTGACGTTTATGCCGCAGGCTCTGCCGATTTCCAGCATCGTTTCTGTGTTTTCAACCGGTACTGAATTTTCCCGACACAGTTGCATCAGCCTGCCGGTAACTCTCTCGTCCGCATCACTTGCGATATAGACGACAGCGGCAACTTGTCTTGCTACAGCTTTTTCTGTCTGCTTAACGCCTACAGTATGCTTTTCAGCTTGCTTTAAAGCTTCAAGTGCCATCATGTTACCTCCTTCATCGAGCGCATAGCTCTCCCGCGATACTTGTATATTGTAACATCTCATGCACAGCCTGTCAACACTTTTTAGCAACTTTTTTTAAAAAATTAGTAGCGCTTTCTGCCGTGTTAATGCGCTTCTTTCTTTACACGTGGCCAAGTGTTTCGTTGACTGTTTCTTCATACATAAAGTACACCCAAGGAGTACTTTTTCAACAGAGCATTCACCTTAAATATCGCATAAAAAAAGAGCTGTCAACACTTCTGACAGCTCATATGTATATTATTTTGCCACGCCCGGGAAGGAAGAAACGTATTTGATTTTTATATCCGGAAAACTATCAACAAACTGAACTCTGAAATCTTCACCGTACTCAACAAATTCCCACTCGCCTATATTATTGGGAAAACTTTGGACAACCTTTACCTTAAGATCCGGGAAACTGTCGACAACCTTTACCTTAATATCGGGAAAGCTGTCAACAATTTTCACTTTGCCGCACAGCTTGATATTTTTGTAGTAGCCTGCGCTGTTGATAGGAGTGGCAGCTCCTGCAATACAGGGGAATGCAGCAACCAGCAGCAGACTTAAGCAAAGAGCAGTTTTTTTCAGCATTCCTCTTCCCCCTTTCGTTAAGGACGCTTTTATTTTACGTAAAATACACGGTTTGCTTTACGCGGAGCAGCCTGAGGCACAGATCCGTCAGTATAACCGAGGATGCAGTGGCCTACGCCTTCATACTCTCCCTCAACGCCCCATTCCTTCAGCAGCTGTTTGCCTTCTTCGGAAGCAAACTCTTCCTTAGCACGGTTAATCCAACAGCTGCCAAGGCCTACAGCATGAGCTGCCTGCATCAGGTTGCCCATGATAAGGCTTGCGTCATAAATAGCATTCTTGTTGCTCTTCGGCGCCAGCACAATCAAAACAACAGGCGCACCATAAAACGTATCACTCTTCGTACCCATGATAGCACGGTTCATCTGCGACAGCTTGTCGCGCACCTCTTTATTCGTAACCGCAACAATAATCGAATCCTGCTCGCCATGACCACTGGCAGCATAAAGGCCGGCTTCAATAACCTGGTCAATCAACTCCTGCGGCACCATGTCTGCCTTATATTTGCGGACGCTTCTGCGTTCCTTTAAAGCCTGTAATTCTGCATTCATTATATGTCAGCTCCTTATCATCAATTATTTTTTGATATTACGCTATATTATTTTTATTCTTGCCTGCGGCATTATTATCCTGCTTGAGAATGCAACAAAACTGTTAATTTCTCTGCAACTTTACTTGTACAGCAGATAAGGCTTTACCTGCTGCGCGAAAGCTGAGCACTCCTGATGCCAGCGCGCAAAAGCTGTTTTTGGTGCTTCACCTTCACGCAGGCTGCTTTCACCCAAAGCTATATCAAGCTTATAGCCCTTACTACCATAGCCACGCTCCGGTGTTTTAATCTGCTCAGGATATAAGCTTTTAAATGTAGAAAACAAAATATAATCCAGCTCAGGCAGATTAACCCTACGCGCATCAGTAAGATAAATTTCTACACCTTGTACCAGCTCACCCTGATAAGCACCATAGCGCGGTGTAAAGCGCGCTGCTCTAAAAGCCACGCCTGCAAGCTGCTTTTCATCGAAGGCTGCCTTTACGGCATCTGCATCAGCAAAGGGTGCTCCCAGAAAATAAAACGGTTTAGCTGTCCCGACACCCACGGAAAGATTACTGTCACCGCTTACACCGGTAGTGCCATACAGGAAAGCGGTCGCCGCCGTAGGAATCAATGGTGATGTCTGCACCCACGGCAGGCCTGTATCCTGCCACAGCTGGCTGCGATGCCAGCCCTTCATAGGTATAACTTTCAAATCGCATTCAATATGCTGCGTACTATTGATAAAGCGGGCAAATTCACCAATCGTCAAGCCATGGCGCAGCGGTAGCTCATAAAGACCTATAAAGCTTTTATATTCCGGCTTGAGAACCGGTCCCTGAATTGTTCCACCTAAAGGATTGGGGCGGTCCAAAACGATAACCCGTTTCTTGTCTTTGGCGCATTCTTCCATTATATACGCAAGCGAAGAAAAATATGTATAGTGACGAATGCCGACATCCTGAATATCAACCACCATAGTGTCAATCTCATCCAGCATTTTTGCCGTAGGCCTGCGATTTTCTCCATACAGGCTGTGTACAGGTATATCCTTATAGGTGTTACTCTCAAAGGTTTCGCCTGCCGCCACAGCGCCAAACAGACCATGCTCAGGCACAAACAGTGCCGTCAGATTGTAGCTCTTCTGCAGCAGCTCTGTGCTGCTGCGAAGCTTACTGTCCACGCCGGACTGATTGGTAAACAGTCCCAGTCTTTTTCCGGCAAGCAGCTGCTTAGCAAAAGGCTCATCAATGCGTTCAATACCTAATACAACTCTTTTTTCCCCGGCTGCCGCAAAGCTTGTTGCTGCAAACAGCACTATCAATAAACTGCATAATATCCATATGCAAAATGACTTCTTCATTAAATCCCTCCCAAAAATAATTCTAAATATATTTTAGCACATTTGCCGTTTCCGTGAAGGTAAAGTAAGCTGTACTTCCGAAACAGAAAAAACAGACAGACCTGTCACATAAGTTCTGCCTGTTTTTCCAAAGTTATTTTAAATTAATATATCAAAGCTTCTCGTCATATTCAGCCTGTTTAAAGCCAACCAACACGCCGCCGTCATAAATTACCAGCGGACGTTTTACAAGCATACCATCGCTTGCAAGCAGCTCCAGCTGCTCGTCCTCGCTCATTGTCGGCAGCTTGTCCTTAAGTCCCAGCTGCTTATACAAAATGCCGCTGGTATTGAAGAAGCGTTTCAGCGGCAGGCCGCTGGCTTCGTGCCAGGTACGCAGCTCGTCAACCGTCGGATTATCAGTCTTGATATCACGCACAGTAAAGCTCAGGCCTTTAGCCTGCAGATACTGCTCTGCCTTTTTGCAGGTAGAGCACTTAGGATAGCAAACAAATAACATCTTTATACCTCCTTACTGTAGCTGCTGCAGCAGGTAATCCTCTGCCGCCTTCAGCTGAACATCAACGGTAGCGTCATCTGGCAACTCCACCTTCACATCAGGCTCAATGCCTACATTATGAATAGAAACGCCGGACGGAGTATAATATTTAGCCACCGTAATTTTTACTGCAGTATTATTGTCCAGGCGATATACAGACTGTACACTGCCCTTGCCAAAGGTTTTTACACCAAACAGTTTCCCACTCTTGGTATCCTTAATAGCACCGGCAACAATTTCGGACGCGCTGGCACTGCCATGGTCGACAAGCACAGCCAAAGGATATTTCACCTTTTCCAGACTTGATGTTTCTTCAAATTTGTTGCCGTTTTTATCTATAACAGAAACAATAGGCCCTTTAGGAACTAGCATTTTGGCAACATCAACACCTGCATCCAAAATACCGCCAGGATTTTCGCGCAAATCAAGCACTAAGGCCTGCATACCCTGCTTTTCCAGCTCAGCATATTTTTTGGCAAAGTCATCACCAGTGTTTTCATTAAATATAGCAATTCTTATATAACCGATTTTGGTATTCGCCAGCATTTGTCCTGCAACAGAAGGATTTTTGATTTCAGCTCGTACTACATTTACCTTACGCAGCTTTCCCTCTTTATCCTTGAGCTCCAGCGTAACTGTTGTTCCGTATTTTCCGCGGATTTTATTGGCTACCTGCTCCATATTCATCTCACGCGTAGACTTGTCATCAATAGCAGTAATAATATCACCGCTCTTAATGCCTGCCTTCGCACCAGGGTTATCCTCCAAAGCAGAAATAACCACATAGTCATTACCGCGCTTACCAAAAACAATACCAATGCCGCCAAAACTGCCAACTGTCATTTCGCTCAGCTGCTGAAAATCCTTCTTGTTCAGATAAACTGTATAAGGATCACCAACAGACTCTACCATGCCTTTAAGTGCACCATCGAACAGTTGGTGATTGTCAACCTCGCCGTTATAATTGCGCTTCAAAAGCTTCATAGTGCGTAAAAAGCGCACTGATTCCGAAACACTGCCAGTCAACCTGTTTAACAGCACAGCTTCAGTCCCTACGATTGCTGCAGTAGTCAACACCGCTGTCAGCAGGCAGCAGGCTGTAAGCTGCCATCTTCTTTTTCCAAACAATTCTATTGCCTCCGTTTTCTGTCTATCATGGCAAATAATTTAACGGCTCTGTAAGCTCTCCATGCAGACGCACCTCAAAATGACAGTGCGGACCGGTAGAATAACCGGTACTGCCTGCATAAGCAACAACTGTGCCCTTGCTTACATATTGCCCCTCACCAACATTTAACGCCGAATTATGTGCATACAGAGTTACAAGACCGCCGCCATGGTCAATCATTATGCAGTTGCCGTAGCCTCCGAGCCAGCCGCTGTAAACTACAGTGCCGCTGTCAGCAGCATGAATCGGCGTTCCTGAATCAACAGCAATATCCATACCGCTATGGTACTTGGTTGTACCGAAAATCGGATGCGTTCTCCAACCATAGTAGGAGGTAATCGGACCGTTACAAGGCCACATAAACTGACCTGTACCGCCTTGTCCTGCAGGAGCACCGCCGCCTGCATTTTCCATATTACGCAACATAGAGGCGATATTTTCCGAAATAGCCAGCAGACGCTCATATTCCTCCTGGCTGGACTGCTCTTCCTCCTGTGCCTTGTAAAGCATATAGGCACGCTGCTCACGCAGCTTATTTACTTTAGCCTTTTTTGCTTCCAGCTCTGTCTGGGTAGCCTTGATTTCCTTCATTTCAGCTGCCAGCTGCTCTTTGCGGCTGTTGATTTCCGCAGCATCCTGCTTCAGCTTTTCCAACAGCTCCAGGTCGCGGCTGATGATTTTTTGCAGCAAATACATGCGCGAGGAAAAATCACTGAAATCCTTGGCACCCAAAAGCACATCCAGATAATTTATCTGGCCGTTGATATAAATATCACGCAGACGCTTGCGGTAAATCAACATCCGCGCCTGCATTTCCTGTTGCTTTTTCTCCAGCTTAGCCTGGTTATCATTTATTTTTCCCTGCAGAGTATCGCTTTTTTTCTGCAGATTATTAGCCTGTGATTGCAGCTCGTTAAGACTGCTCATAACCTCGCTAAGCTCCGCGCTGGCGCTTTCAGCCTTCCTGCGCGCCTGCTCCTTGCGGGTCTGCATCCGCTCCATACGCTGACGTACATCGTTAAGCTCCGCACGCTTGTCGTCAGCAGTATCGGCAAAGCACATGGCTCCGTAAAGCGGTAGCACCGCCAGCCATAATGCCAGCAGCAGACCGCCCAGCTTCTTTTTCTCCATCACTTCTGCCTCCCTTAAACGCGCAAGAACTTACGCAAGGAGATATAACTGCCCAAAGCGCCGATACCGGTACCTGCCGCCAGTAAAAATATTGTTACATAAAACAATAAGGGAGATGTGGGCAGTAACGGCAGAAAGGCCAGAGTAGCATGGATTCTTTCCAACAGGCCGGCGTAAAGACTGTTAATGCAGACAGATGCAATCACAGCTCCGAAAAAGCCTAAGGTCATTCCTTCCAGCAAAAACGGCCAGCGGATAAACCAGTCGGTTGCACCTACATATTTCATAATGACAACTTCCTTACGGCGGGCAAAAACCGTCAGACGGATAGTATTGGAGATAATAAACAGCGTTGCCATAGCTAAAAATATAACCAGCACAATGCCGCCGAAGCGCAATATTTTTGTCAGAGAAAACAGGTGCTCCACAACCTCCTGACCGAATTTAGCTGTTTCTACCTTAGGCAGCTGTCCGATAGAAGGCATGATAACCTTGATGCGCTCTGGACTATCCACCTGCACCTCAAAGGAATTTGGGAACGGATTATCCTTGCCCAAGCTGTTGAGCAGCTGCTCCTGATCGCCAAGACGCTCCTTGAAGCGTGCCAGAGCCTGCTGCTTGCTTACCGGCGTTACCTTGACTACGCCGGGCATCTTCTTCAGCTTCGCCTCTACTGCTTTCAGCTCCTCCGCAGAGGCATTATCCTGCATATAGACCGACACCTGTACCTGACTTTCCAGATACTGTGCCAAATTGTTGGTGTTGAGAAAAATCAGCAGAAACATTCCCAGCACTAACAGCGAAACCGCTACAGTCGAAATAGAAGCAAAGCTCATAAAGCCGTTACGTCTGATAGATTTATAGGTTTCCTTAACAAAATATTCTTTTGTACTAAAGCTCATAGCCATATACCCCGCTTGCTTCATCACGTACGATATGCCCGTTCTCTATGGCTATAACGCGCTTGCCCATGGCATCAACTATTTCTTTATCGTGAGTTGCCATGACAATCGTAGTTCCTTCAGCATTAATTTCCTTAAAGATTTCCATAATATCCCAGCTTGTTTCCGGGTCCAGGTTACCTGTAGGTTCGTCAGCAATTACCATAATAGGATCGTTGACAATAGCACGGGCAATAGCGATACGCTGCTGCTCGCCGCCGCTCAGCTCATTAGGATAAGCATCAGCACGGTGACGCAGGCCGACAAGATCCAATACGTTCAACACTCTGCGCTTAATCTTGCGGCGCGGTGTTTCTATTACCTCCATAGCAAAAGCTACGTTTTCATAAACAGTACGGTCCGGAAGCAGACGGTAATCCTGGAAAATTATGCCCAGCTGACGCCTCATATACGGAATCTCATTGGGTGTCAGCGATAAAATATCCACGCCATTAACAAAAATGCTGCCCGTGGTCGGCAGAACCTCACGGAACAGCATTTTGATAAAGGTAGACTTACCAGCGCCGCTAGGTCCTACAACAAAGACGAATTCGCCTGGTTCAATATGAATATCGACGTTCTGCAAGGCAACAGACCCACCGGGATATACCTTGCTTACATCAGTCATTTTCAGCACTACCTTCAATCTCCTCTCAATTTAATAAATCAAAGGCTTCCTTTGCATTTAAAAAAGCTTTCGCTCTCAATGTATTCAAAAGTCCATGAGCAGCATTGGCAGATGCCAGCGCCTTGCGTGCAGACGCAACTACCTGCGCAGCCTGCAGTGTTTCCACAGCTCCTGCGCTGATGCCGTTAATGTCTTTAACAAAGCCGTCAATTTTAGGGTCATAGGATACAGCCACAAAAGGCAGCTCCATAACTGCAGCAAAAATCAGTGCATGCAGACGCATACCGATAAGCAGATTAAAGTTACCCATCAGCGACAAAAACTGCTCGGTATCACATCCGGTTTCCAAAACAGTACTGTCTGCCTTGCTCCTCATAAAGTGCTGTAATCTGTTGCAGGCAGCCACATCCACAGGATATTGCAGCGGCAGCAGCACAATATGTGCCTTATATTCACTAGCCAGAATATCCGCAGCCTTAGCCAGCTCCAGCAGGTACTTATCATCCTCCTGCCATTTACGTACACTTATAGCTATCAGCATTTTATCTTGCGGCACCCCAAACTGCTGCAACAGCTCGAGTCCTTTTTCCTTACTTTCCTGCGGCAAAGTCAGCACAGAATCGGCTGTCAGCTGCACCTTTTCCGCCGGCACACCGATGCGACGCAGTTCATACAAAGAATCTTGATCACGCACGGTAATTAAATCCACCCGGCTGCAGATAAATTTAGTCAGCCTGCGCATAAGTCTGTTATGGATAGGTCCTATACCCTGACCGAAAAGCATGACCTTTTTTTTGAGCAACAGGCCCAAAGCCAGGATAAACAGATAATATAACAGACTGCGCTTGCTGGTAACATCCTGCAGCAGACTGCCACCGCCGCTGAGCAGCAGGTCGCAGTCCATGAGGGCAGCAAAAATTTTGCAAAAGCTGAAACGATGAAGAGAATTCACCTTGTGTCTTGCGGCAGTAGCGGGCGGATTGCCTGAGATAACCGTCAGTTCCACGGTCTTTTCCGTACTGCGCAAAGCCTTAATGATCGCGGTCAGCATAGCTTCATCTCCGGCATTAGCAAATCCATAGTATCCGGAAATCACGATCTTACTCATTCTTCAAGGTATCTCCTTCTAAACTTAACAACTAAAGGCAACAGCATGCCAAGCACCAGTACAGCGATTACGCCGAATACAACGCCAACAGCATAGCCGTCGAGAGCACGTACAAAGCTCATAACAACCGGTGTACGCATATGACAGAAGGTCTGCACCAAACTCCCCTGTCCGATAACGGCAGCACAGGTAAGTACAAACTGCCACCAACGTGGTGCGCAACGGTAAACAGCAAGCACTGCCACGAAAAATGCCGGATGACCGATCATAAATTCTTTTTCGCGCGGACGTGCATACATCAGTTGCTCTAAGAAAGCACGCATCTTCAATTCAATTGCCGGCACAGGCACACCGCCGGTGTGACCGCTGCGGCCGACAAAATAATAAGCAATAAACAGCAGTACCGCAAGCACTGCTACATGGCGGAAGGTAATCTCTGTATCAAGCAGACCGTTCAGGCGCTCCCACAGAGTTTTCAATCCCTTGCCCACAACCTGCAGCAAATCATAGCGTTTCATAAAGAGAACTGCTGTCAGCATAACCGGCAGAATAAAGGTCAGCTTTACGCCACGGTAGATATCAATTTCCAGCAGGAAGCGGCTGTCCGTCAATATCGCAGACAGGAAGGCTGCGCCCACCAAAGACAAAGCAATAGCCAACGCCAGCTGCCAGATACCGTTCCAGCAAATAGCAAGCAGGTTGTGCTTATCACTCGTATTTTTATCCCAAATGTTAAAGATAACATTCATCGAAAGCACCGGGAAAACACTTGCTGCCGCCAAAGCCAGCAGCTGACGTGTAAACAGGCCGCGGCCGATAAACAGCAGTGCCAGAGCACCGGCAGAAAAAATTGCCCACAGTGCTATTTGCTGCTTACCGCCCAAGTTAAAGAGCAACGCAAGATACAGCACTACACCGGCGGCAATCGCCAATACAATAGGAATAAAGCTTACCTTAGCGGGGAAATACGGTGCAAAGCCATCTTTGTTTTCGGCGCTGAAAACGCCTGCTTCGCCGATAGTATAGCCACGCGCTTCAACGCTGGCCTTAATATCACGCACATATTTCAGGTTAGTCTTCATAATATCCTGACCACCCTCAGGCATCAGGAAGGGACGGATATAGTTCACACGGATATTGCGCTCCTCGTCCGTCAGCGCCCAACGGCGCAAAGCCTCGCCCACGCTGATTTTCTTCTGCTCGGTCGGGTCGATAACATAGGAACGGGCAGCCTTATAGTCATTGAACTCAGCCAAAGGCAACAGACCGTCGATTTTGGCAAACTGCAGCTGGGTGTAATGCTCCAGCATTACCAGCGTCATGTTGTTTTCCTGCATACGCTCGCCCAAATGCTGCATTTTGTTAGGATAACCCACAACCTCGGTGCCGCAGGGCATCAGAGCATCAACCGGTACACCTGCTTCTTTAATGCGGGCAAAAATGCTGTCAATCTGCTCATCCGTTACATCTACATAATTTTGCGGACGTACGATAATTTTGAAGCCCAACGCAGCAACCTTACGCATATCCTGCACCGGCAAGCCTAACGGAGCCTGCAGCAGTCCCTGAGGCTCATCGTATTTGCCATCAGGCAGAAGTGTAGTGCTGCCCTTGATTTTGATAATACGCGGATTTTCACTTACAACCTTCACACGTTCAGCACCGTAGCGCAGGCACAAATCCTGCTCTACATCATCTAAGACAGACTGCTTGTCAGTAGCAGCAACGTAAGCAGCATTTTCTTCAACATCGCCGACGCCTACATTAGCGAAAACACCCATGCCGGAACCAAGCGCAGCTGCCTGACGCAGCTCACCGCCTGTTACCGTCTGGATTTCGCCGTTTTTAGTCAGGCGCTCCAGCGTAGTATCGAAAATCATCAGCGAGTTTATGCCTGCATCCTTAAACTGACGCAGTACATCCTCCTCCGGCAGGCCCTGCAAAGCAGCCAGCTTACGTAAGCCCTCGTACTCCATAGCCATTTCTACAGTATTGTTTTTTTGTTCAACATCGTGACGGACAACGTTCAGCCATAAGGCAGAAACAAGACCGATTACGATTACTGCCAAAAGCAAAGGATTATATCGGCTTTTCATAAAATTCACCTGTCCAGACCTCGCTTTATTAAACCTTTTTCTGCTGACTGCGCAGATATGCTTCTACGAACGGCATCAGATCGCCATCCATAACAGCCTGAATGTTACCGGTTTCGCAGCCGGTACGATGGTCCTTAACCATAGTATAGGGCTGGAACACATAGGAACGGATCTGGCTGCCCCATTCGATATTCTGGTAATCACCGGCAATATCGCTGACAAGAGCATCCTGCTTAGCCTTTTCATATTCATATAATTTTGCACGCAGCATCTGCAGGCAGCGCTCACGGTTCTGAATTTGGGAACGCTCATTCTGACATTGAACGACGATACCCGTCGGTTCATGTGTCATACGTACAGCAGAGGAGGTTTTGTTGACGTGCTGACCGCCGGCACCGCTGGAACGGTAAACATCGACGCGCACCTCATCCATATTAATATTTACATCAACAGTATCATCCAGCTCCGGCATTACGTCTACCGCAGCAAAGGAGGTGTGACGACGGGCATTGGCATCAAACGGAGAAATGCGCACCAGACGGTGTACACCCTTTTCAGAGCGTAAGAAGCCATAAGCATTGTGGCCGTTAACCTGAATGGTAGCACTTTTTACACCAGCCTCATCACCCGGCTGATAGTCGAGCATTTCCAACGCAAAGCCGTTTTGCTCAGCAAAACGGGTAAACATACGCAGCAACATGCTGGTCCAGTCCTGCGCTTCGGTACCGCCGGCACCTGCATGCAGTGTCAGGATAGCATTATTGGCATCATATTCACCGCTGAGCAGCATACCCAGCTCCAAGTGCTCCAGCTCGCTGCGGCATTTTGCCAGCAGCTCATCCATTTCAGGAAGCAGGCTTTCATCATTTTCTTCGGCAGCCATTTCCTGCAAAGCTTCCAAATCGTCAACACCTGCGCTTAATTTATGGAAACCGTCTACCTCTTCCTTTAAGCTGTTAACGTCCTGCGCAGTTTTTTGTGCCTTTTCCGGATCATCCCAAAAAGTAGGATCACCCATTTTATGTTCTAATTCTGCAATACGATCTTCTTTGACAGCGATGTCAAAGAGATCCCCTCATTTCCTCTAATTTTGCTTGCAGATTTGTAATTTCAGGCTTATATTCTTCAATCAACAAAATTCCTCACAACCTTTCGTGTAGCAAATATTAGTTATTTACGGCCTCAGCCGTTTTGCCGAGTTCTTGCAAACAAGGCGAAAGTAAGTCAGCAGCCAAGGCTGCTGACTTAAAATTATTTCTTGGGTTCAGCTTTCAAATTACCCTCGTCACCCTCAGGAGTCGGGTTATTGGTGGAAGCATTTTCCAGCGGGTCTTCAACCTGCGGCTGGGTAATAACATTGACGCGGTAGATGTAGCGGACAACGTCTTCCTTGATAGCCTCCATCATAGCTTCAAACATATCATAAGCTTCAAATTTGTACTCAACCAGCGGATCCTTCTGACCATATGCACGCAGGCCAACGCCTTCACGCAGCATATCCATAGCATCCAGATGCTCCATCCAGTGGTTGTCTACAACCTTCAGCATAACCAGGTTTTCCAGCTCGCGCATCAGCTCAGGACCGATTGCGTCCTCACGTGCCTGGTAGTTGTCATCAGCAACCTTCTGCAGATATTCAGCCAACTCTTCACGGCTGAGGTTTTGCAGATAATCTACAGTCAGCAGACCGCGCGGAGCATAGAAGTCCTCAGCGTAGTTAATCAGAGCCTGCAGATCCCAGTCCTCAGAGTAAACCTCAGGCGGTGCGTACATTGTCATAGTACGTTCAACGGTTTCATCAACCATCTCTTTGATGGTATCCTTAAGATTTTCCTGATGCAGGATTTTATGACGCTGAGAGTAAATAACCTCACGCTGCTGGTTCATAACATCGTCATATTCGAGAACGTGCTTACGAATGCTGAAGTTACGTGCTTCAACCTTCTTCTGCGCATTTTCAATGGACTTGGTAACCAGGCTGTGTTCAATCGGCTCATCGTCCTCCATGCCCAGCTTATCCATAATGCCGGCAATATTATCGCTGCCGAACAGACGCATCAGATCATCCTCCAGGCTCAGGAAGAACTTGGAAGAACCGGGGTCACCCTGACGGGCGCAACGGCCACGCAGCTGGTTATCGATACGACGGCTTTCATGACGCTCGGTACCGATGATATGCAGACCGCCTAATTCAGGAACGCCTTCACCCAAGGTAATATCGGTACCACGGCCTGCCATGTTGGTAGCAATGGTTACAGCACCGTATTGGCCTGCATGAGAAATAATCTCAGCCTCTTTTTCATGGTACTTCGCATTCAGCACGTTATGCGGAATGTTGCGGCGTTTGAGCATTGCGCTCAGCTCTTCGGATTGAGCAATGGAAGTAGTACCAACCAGTACCGGACGGCCGGACTTATGGCATTCTTCAATCTCGTTGACTGCTGCCTTGTATTTGGCAATACGTGTTTTATAGATAACATCAGGATAGTCAATACGGATCATCGGCTTATTGGTAGGTACAACAACAACCGGCAGATTATAAATCTTCTGGAACTCCTGCTCCTCGGTCTTAGCGGTACCGGTCATGCCGGCGAGCTTTTTGTACATACGGAAGTAGTTCTGGAAGGTAATAGTTGCCAGTGTCTGGCTTTCGCGTTCTACCTTTACGCCTTCCTTAGCTTCGATAGCCTGATGCAGACCTTCGGAGAAACGACGGCCGAACATCAGACGGCCGGTAAACTCATCGACGATGATAACCTGACCATCCTTAACCACATAATCGCGGTCGCGGTGCATCAAAGCCTTAGCCTTCAGAGCGCACATAATCTGGTGGGAGTAGTCCACGCCATGCTCATTGTCATACAAGTTACCGATGCCCAGCATTTTTTCTGCCTTGGCAATACCCTTTTCGGTGGGTGCTACCTGTTTTTGTTTTTCATCAACAGTATAGTCCTCGCCTTCTTCCATGTTGGCAACAACACGGGCCAGAACCTGATACAGCTCGGTGGATTTTTCACCGGGGCCGGAGATAATCAGCGGGGTACGCGCTTCGTCAATCAGGATACTGTCGACCTCATCGACAATACAGTAATTCAGCTCACGCTGAACCATCTGATTTTCATCAACTACCATGTTATCACGCAGATAGTCAAAGCCGAATTCATTATTTGTACCGTAAGTAATATCTGCAGCATAAGCAGCCTTACGGTCGGGGAAGTCCATATCATGCACAATCAGACCTACAGACAGACCGAGGAACTTGTAAATACGGCCCATATCCTCGCTGTCGCGGCGTGCCAGATAATCATTGACAGTTACAACATGCACGCCCTTGCCGGTCAGTGCGTTCAGATATACAGGCGCAGTAGCTACCAGAGTTTTACCTTCGCCGGTACGCATCTCGGCAATTTTGCCGCGATGCAGCACTACACCACCGATTAACTGTACATCAAAATGACGCATGCCGGTAACACGTCTGGACGCTTCACGGACAACGGCAAATGCTTCCGGAAGGATATCGTCCAGAGTTTCGCCCTTTTGCAGACGTACCTTAAACTCACCGGTCTTGGCTGCCAGATTGGCAGAGCTAAGACTTTCCATATCCTTTTCCAGACTATTAATCTTATCTACGATTACACGAATGTTTTTGATTTCTTTTTCGTTGGGGTCACCAAAAATTTTCTTTAAAATGCTTTCGAGCAACACGATCACTCCTTAAAATTATGGTGTCTAAAAAGACTATACACCTAATTTTAAATTATAACAGAATCTCTCTTAAAAAGCAAAAAGCACAGGAGCAAATCCTGTGCTTTTTTGTGAAGTTTAGGTTAAAATATTTGCTTTATTTCAGTTCCGGGCTCAGCAAGCCATATTTACCATCCTTGCGGCGATAAACCACATTGGTAGCACCCAGATCAGGATCGTAGAATACGAAGAAATCGTGGTTCAACAGATTCATTTGCAGAATTGCTTCTTCCGGAGTCATCGGATGCATGATGAAGCGTTTATTCTTGATGATTTCGAATTCGCCTTCATCAGCAGCTTCTGCAGCCGATGCCGGAGCAGGAACAGCGGTATCAGCAAAGTTGCTATATTTTCTCTTCATCAGACGAGTTTTATATTTGTGAATCTGACGTTCAATTTTCTCTACAACCAAATCAATGGAGGAATACATATCTTTCGTGGTTTCCTGAGCTCTCAGCAGGATGCCGCTTGCTGGAACCGTAATTTCTACAATATGGTTACCTTTCTCAACCTTCAGTACTGCAGAAATGTCACCAACAGTCTTAAACTGCTTAGTAACCTTAGTAATTTTTTTCTCCACATACTCTTTCAGAGCCGGGGTCACATCAATGTTTCTGCCTTTTACGTTTACACTCATAATCAATGCCTCCTTTGGTATGTCGCCAAATTGCTTCGGTGCTACCATTTTTCTATCAAGGGCTCGGGCTTTATCCCTTTGCTTCTATATTTCGCTATAGGAACAAAAACTCCTGCTTAGGTTTGCAAAAAATATCTGATTTTCTTAGATTTATCACGATAGTGTTACATTGATTACAGCTTATAAGCGATGTTAACATCCTCATCTTATAAAAGCGCAGCAACCATACTTTTCGACTCTTTTGAACCCAAGGAATTCATAAAAAGCAATATTTTTTTCACTTGCTTCTGTAAGGAGCTGCAGTTGATAGACATCGGCATACTTTTCCATAACCTTCCGCATAAGCTGTGAACCAATGCCATGACGCTGAAATTCCGGCAGCACTATTAAATCCTGCAGAAAAACCACAGAAGCACCATCACCGACAGCACGGAGTATCCCCACAAGCTTTCCATCAGCATAAGCAGCTAAAACATAAAGTGAATTCTTATAAGCTTTTCTTAGCATTGCCGGGTTATTTGTATAATTACTCCAGCCAACACTACTATATAACGCCATAATTTCGGCTTCATTGTAGGTCTTGTATTCTGCAAATCTAAGTATATTCATCAATGCGTACCTTCCACTATCGTTAGTCCCGCAGCCTCCAAGCGCTCGCAAATTTCCGCAATAGTTTTGCAAGTAACAACCTGGCCATCCTGTGTGCGGTGCTTAACACAAACGCCAACATGCACAGCATCAGGCTTCAGGCCGATAATACGTTCCAGCTTTTCTTCGATACCCTCTTGGTATTTAAAGTGGCAGTCACCACAACCGTTGCAGCTCCAATAAGCCTCCAGCTCCAGCGGTTCTTCGCCATATCTGGCAAAGGCACCGCTTTTTGTATTGAAAGCACGCATGCAGGCTGCACCGGTACATACATTATTGGAACGCAGGCAACGTAAAATTACTATACGTTTCATTCGTGCCTACCAAAGTCCTTACTGATTTTGTTCTTAACCTCTCGGCAATCTTCAACAGTCAGACCGATTTTCAGCGCCACATCCTGCCAGGAATTCTTCGGCGTCTTCAAATCAATAATATCCTTAATATCCAGACCGGCCTTTTGTGCCAGCAGATAAGCACTGTTGATATGATGCATTGCGTAACCCATATGCATATATTTTTTCGTTACCTTCTGCGGGATATCCATGCGTTCTGCCAGACGGCGTGCCTGAAAATCCACACAGCGGTCAAAATATACCTGCGGTGTTAAGCCAAGCACATATTTCATACGCTCCCAAGAATATTTATCGCGCAGGTCAATGATTTCCTGCAGTGTCTTTTTACTCATGTAGGCATGCAGGCAGATATCCTCCAAGCCTTCAAAGCCATATTTTTCATATAGCGGCAGCAGCTCTGCTTCATCAAAAAGATAATCAGCGTGGAAAATCTTTACAGCTCTTTCTGCCGTCATGTTGCGCGTATGCAAGCCGGCAAAGCCTGCACCGCTACGCTGGCCGCGTCCTCTGAAAGCGAAAGGCTGACCCTGTTTTTGTTCCTGCTGCAAGCCCAGCTTTTCCTTAACCTGCTGCCAATCACAGGTAACTGTGCGCATTGGCAATACCTGTGCCAAAGTTTTGCCGCTCTCCTTGGCCAGCTTGGCAGCCTGCTGAATATCGCCCAGCGGATAACCCTGTCGCAGATATTTCAGCGCCGTTTCTCTGTCTATCAGGCTGTCTGCAGGCAGATAGCTTGCCTGATATTCCATATATTTTTCGGCATACAGCTTAGGCGTCAACCCTAACTGCGCACGCACCCTGCCCCAGGTTGCAGGCTGACGCAGCTGCAGCACCTTTTCTACCGGCTCACCGGACAGATAAGCATACAAGCAGGCTGTGTTCATATCGCCATAGCTATGACCGATATTCAACAGTCGCAGCATATCAGAATAACGGTAACCATATGCTGACTGCAGTTTTTCCGCAACCTCTGCATTGGAAAGCTGTGGCCGGCGCATGCGCGGCGGCATCGGCGGACGCTTGCCATCCTTGGGCGGCGGCAGCATCATTTTGTTTTCCTGCGGCGGTGCAGGCTGAGCAGCGAAGGCAGCAGGAACTGCTACGCTGCCGGCGAAGAACATGGCCATGAATGCCGGAATCAATAAAAGCTTTTTCATTTTAACCCTCCTTGAACTGAAAAAATATAGTATGTCAAGAAAACTTATATTAGGATAATTGAAGCCGCAGATGGTGCCTTATCCGCCGTCGTCCTACTACAACCCTTATTTTCACGCAAGGCGGCGTAGAAGGTGGCAGATGTGGTTGAAGCGCGACGACGGCGTACTTTTAGTACGTCGAGGAGCGGTGAAGCCGCAGATGGTGCCTTATCCGCTGCCGTCCTACTGCCAATGTTGAGGCAGATACACAATATTTATACGTCCCGTAGACTTTTCTTCATCCACTCTGCAGCGCACCTCATACATATCATAAATAAACTTTTCCGTCAGCAGCTCACGCGGAGTTCCCATGCCAACAATCTGTCCGTCCTTAATTGCTACAAGACGGTCGCAATACATCGCTGCAATATTTAAATCATGTACCGCTGCTACAACAGTCAAATCAAGTGATTTTACAATATCCATAATCTGCAGCTGGTACTTGATATCCAGATGGTTTGTCGGCTCATCCAGCACCAGGCATTCCGTCTGCTGCGTCAGCGCACGCGCCAAAATTACACGCTGCTGCTCGCCGCCGCTCAAGGTAGCAAAGCTGCGTTCTTCGAAGTCCGCCAGACCTACAGTCGCCAACGCTTTGCGCGCGATACGATAATCGTTGAGATTATCACGCTCCAGCATTTTCTTGTGCGGCGAACGTCCCATCAGCACAACCTCCAACACCGAAAAATCAAAGCTGTAAACATTATGCTGTGCTACTACCGCCAGCTGCAGCGCCGATTCACGGTAGGAAAGCTCGTCCAGCGGCGTTCCGTTAAAGGTAATTTTGCCATCTGTAGGCTTCTGCACACGGTAAACACATTTCAGAAAGGTACTCTTACCGCTGCCGTTAGGCCCGATAATGCCCACAAATTCCTTATTATGCAGGCTGAAATCTATTCCCTTAAGAATTTCCTTTGGTCCGAAGGCCATTTTTACTGCTTCTGCTAAAATCTCCATTATCAGTTACCTCCAAAGCCATAGGTTTTCTTAATCATCAGGTAAACGAAGCAGGGCGCGCCGATAAGCGAAATCAAAATACCGATTGGCAGCTCGGTGCGCGGAATAATTACACGGCACAGACCGTCCGCAATTACCAAAAATACTGCACCGGTTAAAGCGGAAACAGGTATCAGTTTTTTATGGTCGGTGCCTACCAGCATACGGATAACGTGCGGTACTACCAGGCCGACAAAGCCAACCATACCTGCAGCATAAACTACAAAGCCGACTATAAGAGAGCTTACCAGCAAATAAATCTGTCTGTAAATATGTAAATCAGTTCCCAAAGTCAACGCAGATTCATCACCTAAAAGCATCAGGTTGAGCATACGGCTCTGCGTCCAGAAGAACATTACTGCCAACACTACGATTGGTCCGATAACTGCCAGTGTTTCCCACTTGGCACCGGCAAAGCTGCCCATCATCCAGTAAGCTATGGTCTGCATGCCCTCCTTATTATTGGCAAAGTAAACGATAAAGCTGGAAAACGCACCGCAGACTGCGCTCAGCGCCATGCCTGCCAAAAGTAGCTTAACGGAATTGCTGCGTCCGCCCAGGTTAGAGATAAACAGTACACCCAGCGACATAGCGAAGGCACCGATAAAGGCTGCAATGCCGACAAAGTTTTCACCCAGCGCCACACCGATACCTAGCAGAATTGCTGCCGTTGCACCCAGCGAAGCACCGGAGGAAATGCCCAGGATATACGGGTCCGCCAACGGGTTCTTTACTACAGCCTGCATGATAACGCCGCAGACCGAAAGCCCCATGCCTACTAAGGCAGCCAATACCAGGCGCGGCAAGCGCAGCAGCCAGATAATATCATGCACCGGTCCGCGGTCAACACCTTCAATAGGCTGTCCGCTAAACAGCTGCTCTATAACAGTATTGTAAATATTTACCAACGGCAGCTTGACTGTACCAATGGACAGTGCCCAAAACAAGGCAATTATCAGTAAAGCAAGCAATCCCAGGCAGATGAACAGGTACCCCTGCTTCTTCAAAAAATCAACCATCATTATTTCTCCTTATACAAATCCGGGTACATTCCGGCCGCAATAATTTTTATGCCATCATAGGTGCGCACGCCTGAGCTGTAAATAGCGTACAGCGGCAAGGCTACAACACGTCCTTCCTTCACGCAGCGCAAATTTTTCAGCGCCTTGTGCTGGGTAACGCGGTCAATCATATCCTGCTCATATCCGTAATGTGATTCAATGACAACCACAAAAATAACATCCGGATCAAGCTCAACGACCTGCTCCAGGCCAATAGCACGCTGCTTTTCTGCCAGCAGTTCACCGTGCAGCTCTTTGACAATATTGCCGGCCAAAGATTTTTCGCCATACACCGTCGGCTCCTTGCCCATAAACTCCAATACCAGAGCACGCGGACGCTTTTGGTAGCCTGCAGTCTGACTGATGGCAAAATTAACCTCCTGCTGCATCTGACCGACAAGCTGCTGCGCCCTTTCGTTTTTGTCAAAAATTTTGCCTAAGTCAAGAATATCCTTGTATTCGTTTTGCAGAGTACGCGGTTTTCCGTCACCTATAGACGAGCGTGCGATAAAGGTATTAACTCCGCGCTTATGCCAAAAATCGGTTGTACGCAACACCTTGGGACCAAAGGTAGAATGCCAGCCGA
>NZ_FR892756.1:0-1722 GCF_000434895.1 Phascolarctobacterium succinatutens CAG:287 | reverse complement strand
CAAAGGTAGAATGCCAGCCGACAAGCAAATCAGGCTTCAGCATCATGGTTGTTTCCAGGTCTAAAAGCTGTAGTCCGGTATAAGGTATTTTGCTGTACTGCTCCTGATATTCCTTGCGGAAAAACTTTTTGTCCGGCACGCCGTTACCGGCAATAATGCGGTCACCCACACCCAAAGCCAGCAATGTTTCAATGCTGTTCTGCCAGACTGCCACCACTCGCTCTGGCGGCTTTGTATATATCATCTTCTCAGGCTCGCCCTGAGTATTGTAGTTTTCGATAGTTACCGGATAGTGCGCAGGGTTATAGGCATATTCTGCCGGTTGGTTAAAGCGCAATAGCGCTTCTGGGTTTTCCTTTACCGGCAGAGTAAAGATGTTGCGTTCGCAGCCGGTGAGCAAAATAGTAAAGCCAAAAATTATAATAAATAAAAGCTTTTTCATAACTCCCCCTATCATTTTTCTTTTCCAATAACATTTTTAAAAAAATCCCGGATCAGGATATAAATCAGGATATAATCCATGAGCTATTATTTTTATACCATCCATAGTCCTGACTCCAGGCGTATAAATAGCATTCAACGGCAACGCAACTATACGCTTGTTCTTAGTACAAGTTAAATGCTGAAATTCTCTTCTTGCGTACACCTCTTGCATAATAGTATCTTTATCTTTATATCTCGTTTCTCCGATTAAATAAAAAATCACATCAGGATCATATTCGATTATTTGCTCCGCACTTATTGACTTTTGATCAGCTGCCAATAATTCACCATTCAGTCTTTTTACTAAATCTCCGGCCAACGAGTTTTCTCCGTAAATTCCTAACTGTTTACCCATACCGGCAAGTATTAAGGCACGGGGACGTTTTTTCAATTTGCGAGTATTGTTTACAACATCATTAATTTCTTTTTTCATTGCATTAACAATCTCTTCCGCCTTCTCCGATTTATCAAAAACCTTCCCTAAATTTAAAATATCATTAAATTCATTTTCTAATATCTGACCATTAGGTAACCAAGCAGATGATACAGCAATATATGTCCCTGTTCCTCTTTTATGCCAAAAATCTGTGCTTCGTAAATATTTAGAAGTAAAAGTAGAATACCAGCCTATTATCATGTCAGGCTGTAGCATCAAGATAGTTTCCTGATCTAAATTTTCTATGCCTTTTATGGGAATATCTTCATACTGCTTTCTGTATTCTTTCTTGATGTATTGTGGGCTGAATACTCCCATTCCGGCAACAATTCTGTCGCCAACACCAAGCGCAATTGCTGTTTCAATAGAATTTTGCCAAACACAGACTATTCTTTGCGGAGGTTTTGAAAAAGACTGCTTTTCAAAGGTTCTGCCTGTTTTCAGGTTTTCAATGCTCGTCGGATAATGTGCAGCATCATATGAATACTGTATAGGTTTATCAAAACGTTTTAATGCTTCAGGATTTTCCTGCACAGGTAATTTAAAGTAACTACTCGTACAACCGCTAAGCAGTAACGAAATAATCACGCTTAATCCTATCCATAACTTTTGCATAATATCACCATTAATACTTAAGAATATGGCAAAGCACTACTGCGCAGGCAGTAGTGCTTCACCTAAAAAATGAAATACTATACCTTGATATGTATCTAAAAATTATCGGTGCTTTAATTTTCTTTATATAAATATGTCTCTATATTGATAAACATATCTCGGATCAGCAGTCCATGAATCCCATTCCT
>NZ_FR892755.1 GCF_000434895.1 Phascolarctobacterium succinatutens CAG:287 | reverse complement strand
GGGCAGGTGCGTATACAATATAAATAAGGCTACTGTCTTGAAAATCTAATTCCCGAGGTTTATATGAAGAAAAAATATCTATATTTACTTTTGCGCGTGCTGGTTTATCTGCTGGTGTTGGGAGCAATTTTGTATGGCTTGTATGAATCACCGTATAATCCGCATCCGCACAGTGCCGAGGATATCCGCCGCTGGGTTGTGGGCTTCGGTGTGTGGGCACCGCTTATTTATGTAGCGGTGTATACGATTCGCCCGTTGCTTTTGTTCCCGACGTTGCTTTTGAATTTAAGCGCAGGTGTGCTGTTCGGTCCGTGGTGGGGAATATTGTTTCTGCTTCTGGGTGGCTTTGGCTGTGCAAGCTTTTGTTATCTTTTGGGACGCTTCGGCGGCGGCTGCTGGCTGCTGCGCAACTTCGGCGGCAGCTGGGGTGAACGCTTGACGCATTATCTTGTAGGCAGCGGCAGCTTTAAGAAGATGATTATTTTGCGCACGGTGCCGATTTTTCCGTATGATCCAGTGAGTATTATTGCCGGCAGTGTGCGCCTGCCGTTTAAAATTTATGCGGCAGCAACGCTTCTCGGTATGCTTCCAGGGGCCATTGCCTATAACTTTCTGGCAGATGCTTTCGGTACGCCGCGTTTTTATGCGGCGCTGGCTGTAACGCTGCTGGCCTTTGGTATACCGTTGGTTTGGTGGCAGAAGAATTCGGCATCGCAGGCGTTGGGCAGTTTAAAAAATTTCGGTAAAGGCAGTGATAATAATGGCAAAGAATACAGAGATTGAATTAAAGCTTTTGCTCAGCAGAGAAGGCTTGGAGAAAATGCTGCAGCTGGATTTTATGCAGCAGGCCATGCGTCCGGACAGCTACAAAAAGCGCCGTCTGGTGAGCACCTATTACGATACTGCGGATATGACGCTGACGCAGCATGGTATTGCTTACCGTGTACGCGACAAAGGCGATGGCAGCTTTGAAGCGACCGTAAAGACTTCCAGGCAAAGCAGGGATGGTCTGAGCGAACGTCTGGAGCTGAATCTGCCGCTGGCAGAAGCAAAGCCTGAGCTGAACGGCTTTGCAGCTCTTGGCCTGGGTTACGAGCTTAGCGAATTGGCTCCTGCCGGAGTCAGGGCTTTGTTTACGGTTGATGTAGAACGCATAACCTATATTCTGGATTATGCCGGTGCTGTAATTGAGCTGGCGATAGATAAGGGCGCAATTCATTGCGGTGAAAAAAGCGACAGCATCGATGAGGTAGAATTTGAGCTTATGAGCGGTACTGTGGACGCACTGCTGGAGCTTAAGGAAAGAATAGCGTCACAGGTGGAGCTGCGTGCGGAAGAACGCAGCAAGTTTGCACGCGGACTGGTGCTTTTGCAGTGATAGAGAGAGCTTTTGGTTTTGTAAGAAAAAAGTAAAAAAGTTTAGGAAAA
>NZ_FR892754.1 GCF_000434895.1 Phascolarctobacterium succinatutens CAG:287 | reverse complement strand
CTATATTGTGCCCTCTCCTGGGCAATAAAAAAGCGCATCCTGTGAAATTCACAAAATACGCTAATTATTAAATTATTTACTGCATAAAAAAGCCCACAGCATAGCTATGAGCTTAATTGTTATCAGTACCAGGCTTCCCAGGACTCCTCAGGAAATTGCCCTTCTCTAACTAACTTATTAATGAGAGAACATGCATGAAATTTATATGCGTTCCATATTCCAGGGATGTCTTTCAATATGTTAAACTCACACCCATCAAGTCTGACCTGAATAATACCATATTGTTCGTCCTTACCTTCTGGATAAAACCTATATTGTACATATTCTTTTGTAAGCTTATGTAGGATAATTTTTACCATTAGAATTCTCCCTTTTCTCTATAACAGACTTATAGTCATATCACTGTTTAGTGTATTTTATAATTCTACAAAGCGAAGGTAAAATCCTTTTTACAGCTAAAATGAGTGGGATGAGAAAAAAAGCAGACTCTGAGTTTTCGCTCAAAATCTGCTTAGTCAATCATTAAATTTTAAATAAACTATTCATTCTCTCTTCTAGGCATGCTGCGCTCAAAGTATTTTTTTATAATCTCTAATTGCTCTTCAACTGTTTTTGGCGAATCATCAAGGACGAATCCCTGAAAATCGTTAGTTCTATTATCACATGCAACTTGTTTTCCTTTTTCCATACTAAAATACTCCTTTTTACAAAACAAAATATATATTCACTAAAATATTTGACACATTGCAATACATGGCGTTATAATACAATTATAGCATATAAACATTTTTTCGCCAATCAAAAATATAAAGAGTAATATAATTTAAAAACGAATGCTACTGTGAATAAAGAAAGGAAAAACACATGAACAGTATAAAATTATTCCAATCTGCTAAAATCCGTTCTGTTTAGAATGAAAAAGAACAGCAATGGTATTTTTCTGTAGTAGATATTGTTGATGCTTTGACAGATAGCGTTAACCCAACAGATTACCTAAAAAAATACGCAAAAGAGATCCCGAGCTTGGGACTTACATAGGGACAAATTGTCCCCAGGTAGCAATGACAACTCAAAGCGGTAAAAATCGTCGCAATTTAATCGCAAAAACAAAAAGAACCGCATTCTCATGCGGTTCCTATGTTTTAAATTTGGTCGGGGCGGCGAGATTCGAACTCACGGCCTCTTGTACCCGAAACAAGCGCGCTACCAAACTGCGCCACGCCCCGACATTTGTTGTTGCCGTTCATCAGCAACGAATGTAATTATAAAGCATCTTTAAGCTTTTGTCAACACTTTTTTTGAAAACTTTTATCCTTGGGTCACAACGCGGATGCTGGTAACCTCAAAAGCCTCAGCAATAGCCGGCAAAATCTCTCTTTCAATGTTGGTACGATGCAGCTCGTTTTCAGCAACAAGCATGATACGGGTATCAGCATAGTTGATGTTATGCACCTTGCTTACAAGGCGCTTGAAGGTTTCCTCACCGATAATTTCCTTCAGCTTTTGCAGACGTGCAAACACCTCCGGTTTTTCCTTCTGCATACGTTCTTCCAAGGGAGAGAACGGTACAGTCACAACTCTGGCATCACGGGCCAGGACATAATTCTCCTCGCCTTCGCCAGGTACTACTAAATCGTCACGCATAATTCTTCCTCCATCTCTATATCTAACTAAATGAACCTGCATAACGCAGAATTTATTCCTTTTTATTATATGTCACAAGCACTTTTTCGTCAAGCAGCAGGAAATTTAGCATTAAACGAGAATACTATAAAAAACACATTTGACGAGGGGTGTTCATATATGTCTATGAAAGAAGATTTTAAAAAATTTGCTATGCGCGGTAATGTTATGGATATGGCCGTCGGCGTTATCATCGGCGGCGCTTTCGGCAAAATCGTCAGCTCGCTGGTAAACGATGTCGTTATGCCTCCATTAGGCATGGCACTTGGCAAAATGGATTTTTCCAATCTGTTTATCAGCCTCAACGGCAAGGAATATGCTACGCTGGAGGCAGCCAAAAAGGCCGGCGCGCCTGTGCTTGCTTACGGCAGCTTCATTAATTCTGTACTGGATTTTCTGATTCTCGCTTTTGTCATCTTCCTGATGATTCGTCAGATCAACAAGCTCACTCCGGAACCGGAGCCTGCACCGGAGCCGCGTCTGTGCCCTTACTGCAAATCCGAGATTGCCGATGACGCAACCCGTTGCCCGCACTGCACATCTCATTTGGAATAACGGTTTACACTTTCGGCTGATATTCGGGATTTTTTCCTGCATATCAGCCATTTTCACTTTTATAAAGTCTTTTTCATTTGCTAAAAACAAGCTTATATTGTATAATGTAGATTATATATATCGCCTAGGCTGTTTTTCACAGCTTAAATTTTAAGGAGGTTATCTGATGTCTGTTTATGACGTACTTATGGAACGTGGCTTTATTAAGCAAATGTCCCATGAAGACGAGATTAAAGAATTATTAGAGAAGGAAAAAATCACCTTTTATATCGGTTTTGACCCCACCGCGGACAGTCTGCATGTAGGCCACTTCATCGCCCTGATGATGATGAGCCATATGCAACGCGCAGGCCATCGTCCTATCGTACTTTTGGGCGGCGGCACCGGCATGGTAGGCGACCCGAGCGGCAAGGACGAAATGCGCAAAATGCTCACTCCGGAATTCATCGCTCACAACATCGCCTGCTTCAAAAAGCAAATGAGCCGTTTCATTGATTTCGGTGAAGACAAGGCTATTATTGTCAACAATGCTGACTGGCTGTTAGACCTGAACTATGTTCAGCTGCTGCGCGAGGTTGGCGTACACTTTACCGTTAATCGTATGCTGGCTGCGGAATGCTTCAAAAAGCGTTGGGAAAAAGGCCTGACCTTCTTTGAGTTCAACTATATGATTATGCAGGGCTACGACTTCTGGAAGCTGCACCATGACCATAACTGCATTATGGAGCTGGGTGGCGACGACCAATGGTCCAACATGCTTGCCGGCGTAGAATTAATCCGCCGCAAGGATCAAAAACCTGCTTACTGCATGACCTGCAAGCTTTTGACCACCAGCGATGGCCGCAAGATGGGCAAAACCGAAAAGGGTGCTCTGTGGCTTGACCCGGAAAAAACCTCTCCGTATGATTTCTATCAATACTGGCGTAATGTTGCAGACAGCGACGTAGAAAACTGCCTGTCCCTGCTGACATTCCTGCCGATGGATGAAGTTCGTCGTCTGAGCGCACTGAAGGATGCAGCTATCAACGAAGCTAAAAAAGTACTGGCCTATGAGGTTACTAAGCTTGTTCATGGCGAAGAAGCAGCGCGTCAGGCGCAGGAAGCTACCGAAGCACTCTTCGGCGGCAATGCCAAAGACATGAGCAACGTACCGGCAATCGAAATTACCCCGGAAGATATGACTGCCAAGATTATTGATGTACTGACTGCCGCTAAGGTTTTCAGCAGCAAGCGCGAAGCTCGTCAGTTAATCGCCCAAGGCGGCCTGACTGTAGCAGACACTGTCCTGCAGGATGCAGAAGCATGCCTGAGCGCAGACATGTTTGATGCAGACAAGAGCCTGTTAATCCGTAAGGGTAAAAAGAAATATTTCCGTCTGCTGGTAAAATAAGCCTTTAAAAGCCATCTATGCTCCTGACGGACTAGGTGGCTTTTTCTATGATTTCAAAATACAGACTACTCTTTTAATTAAAGTAGTAATAAGGAGCTCTTAATGCAAAACGATAAAATCAACTTTTCATTAATCATCCCTATCGGCCTGATGTTATTTTCCTTCTTCTTCGGTGCCGGTAACTTAATTTTCCCGCCTGTTTTAGGACAAATGGCAGGTGACAACATTGGTTGGGGCATGCTCGGCTTCTGCCTGAGCGGCGTCGGTTTCCCGCTTTTGGGCGTACTCGCTATGGCTATGAAGCAAAGCGATAACCCGGACTCCATTGCTATGCCTATGCATCCCCTGTATGCACGCGCTGTTACTATTCTCTGCGCACTGGCTATCGGCCCGCTGTTCGCTATTCCGCGTACCGCTGCCGTTTCCTTTGACACCGGTATCCACAGCCTGCTGCCTGCTTCCTGCGAAGCTATCGGCCTGCCGGTATACACCGTGTTCTTTTTCGTCCTGACCTATTTCTTTTCCATTAACCCGTCAAAAATTATCGGTCATATCGGTAAATTTTTGTCCCCCATGCTTTTGATTTGTCTGGCAGTTCTCGTAGTCTGCGTTTTCGTAAATCCTACCGGCAACCTGCAAATGCCTAATCCGGACTTCGCTGCAACTCCGTTCTTCCGCGGCTTCCAGGAAGGCTATAATACCATGGACCTTCTGGCAGCAATCCTGTTCGGTTCTATTACTATCAAGGCTATCGAAGCTCAAGGCATTACCGATAAAAAGGTTCTGACAAAGCTCTGCTCCTACGCCGGTCTGATTGCAGCCTTCTTCCTTGCTATCATCTATGCAGCACTGGCTTACACCGGCGCACTGAGCATCAATGTTTTCGGTGTTATCCCTAACGGCGCTACTCTGCTCAGCAAAATCTGCACCTATTACATGGGCTTCGGCGGTCAGGTTGTCTTGGCCTTGATTATCTTCTTCGCCTGCCTCACCACCAGCATCGGTCTGACAACTGCTATCTCCGGTTATTTCTCCGAGCTTAGCAATAACCGTATACAATACGAGCGACTGGTATTCTTCATCTCTGCTTTCAGCCTGGTAGTAGCAAACTTCGGTCTGGAAAACATCATTAAATTCTCCATTCCTGTTATCTGCATGCTCTATCCGATTATTATCGCTCTGGTAATTCTCAACATCGGTCGTGCAATTATCCATGATGATCAGCTGACCTTCCGCATCTGCCTGATACTGACGACTATTTTCGCTGTTTTCGACGGTCTGCGTGTTGCCAATATCCGCTTCATGGCATTGGATAACTTCCTGGCGCAGAACCTGCCGCTGTTTGACATTGGCTTTGGTTGGGTTGTTCCCTGCTTCGGCGGTATCGCTGTAGGCCTGCTGCTGAAGGCTGTAAGAAAAGCTAACTAATAAATTTATTCATAATCAATTAGAGAGTAAGGTGTAATTTATGTCTAACGAACAACAATGCAGCAATGCATCTTCCTGCGGACGCAGCAGCTGTGAAGGCTGTCCTTCCGCAGCAGCTGCTGAAAAAACACAGGCAACTGATTTCCGTGCGCAGCTCAATCCTATGAGCAGCGTCAAAAAGGTTATCGCCGTAGTCAGCGGCAAGGGCGGTGTAGGCAAGTCCCTCATCACCGGTCTTTTAGCAAGCAGTATGCAGCGCCGCGGTAAGCGCTGTGCTGTTTTGGATGCTGATATCACCGGTCCGTCCATGGGACATAACCTTGGCGTGAACGGCAAGGCCAAAGCCAACGAAATCGGTATTCTGCCTCTGACTGCTCCCTGCGGTCTGGAGGTGCTTTCTGCCAATATGTTTTTGAAGAATGATTCTGACCCTGTTGTTTGGCGCGGGCCTCTGCTCGCCGGTATGGTAAAGCAATTTTGGAGCGATGCCATCTGGACAGATATAGACTTTATGTTTGTTGATATGCCGCCGGGAACCGGTGACGTACCGCTGACTGTCTTCCAATCGCTGCCTGTCGACGGCATCATCATCGTAACTTCTCCGCAGGAGCTTGTTTCCATGATTGTTGCCAAGGCAGTAAAAATGGCACGCATGATGAACATTCCGATTCTTGGTCTGATTGAAAACTACGCTTACTTCCATTGTCCCGATAACGGTAAGGATTACGAAATCTTCGGCCCCAGCCATCTGGCAGAAACTGCCGATGCCTACGGTCTAAAGGTGCTCGCCCGCCTGCCGATGAACCCGTCACTGGCAGCGGCCTGCGACGCAGGCAAGCTGGCGGACTGCCATGTAGCAGAGCTGGATGACTGCTGTGATTTTTTAGCTGATAATTTTCAGTAAGCATTTTTAAAGGGAGGCTTTTGTCATGTCTATAGAAAAGGTTCGTACATATTTGAAACAATTTAATGCAGATAATCGTATCATAGAGTTTGCAACCTCCAGCGCTACTGTTGAGCTGGCAGCACAGGCAGCAGGCTGTGAGCCTGCGCGCATTGCCAAAACCCTTTCCTTTAAGCTGCATGATGACAGTGTTATCCTCATCGTCACAGCAGGCGATGCCAAGGTAGATAACGCCAAGTACAAGCATTTCTTCGGCTGCAAGGCCAAAATGCTGACTGCTGACGAGGTAGAGCCGGATATCGGCCACGCTATCGGCGGTGTCTGCCCCTTCGGTATCAACGACGGCGTTAAGGTTTATCTTGACGTTTCCCTCAAACGCTTTGTAACCTTCTTCCCTGCCTGCGGCAGCCACAACAGCGCTATTGAGCTTACTCCGGACGAACTGGAGCAGTACAGCGCCAACTGTCAGGGCTGGGTAGATTTATGCAAGGGCTGGCAGGAATAAGCTTCTGTAACAACATCAAATTCAATCTTTAATACGCAGCAGATTCAGTGTCTGCTGTGTTTTTTTACGCATAAAAGACCTCCCATAAGCAGATTTTTTCAACTGATTACAGGAGGTCATTTTTCATATGCTTGTAAATTTTTCGCAAGCTATTTTTTCATTTTGCAAATCATCTGTGTCATAGTACCCATCGGGCAAAAGGTGCACCAAGTTCTTGGCTTGAACAGCGCCATTACAACCAAGCCAAGCAGCATAGAGGTGAGCATTACGCTGTAAAAGCCAAAGGCATACTGCGCAACCCATGCCGAAGAGCTGCCTGCGCCCAAGGAAGCTTAAACGTCCAAAGCAGCGTTACAACCTCACGCAGGGACTGCGCCTGCGTTGCTACAAGATAAGTCTGCCACAGCATATTGCCGAACATCGCCATAAAGAAGCATAAAAAGGCAAAGCGGAACCATTTGGCGACCAAAAGCTCCGGCGTAGCGCGATTACGCGACCACTTCCAATCGCCGCCCAGCTTTGCCAAAAGCAAACCGCGTCCGCAGTAACGGTTGCAGAACAGCTTGTTGCCGCCAAAAAGCGCCAATAAAACAGGCACCATAAAGTCAATCATTCCCAGCCAGGCAAAAAGGATATTGAAAAATCCCAGGACAAAATAAATTATCGGCCATAGCCAAAGATAATCATACCAATGCTGTACTTTCTTAGCCATCTGTTGCCACCCTGATGCTGCCTGCAGGACAGGTTTTGGCACAGAGACCGCAGCCAACGCAGCGCTCCCTGTCCACTCTTGCAAAGCACCCCTTGTATATACTGATTGCCTGACGCGGGCACACCTGCGTGCAGGCACCGCAGGAAACGCATCTGTCCTCGTTTACCACTGCAAATCTTTTCATAATGACGTCCTTTAACGCAAATACTTCAAAGCACTCTGAGCCGCAATAGCACCGTCATTAGTCGCCGTTACAACCTGACGCAGCACCTTGTCGCACACGTCACCGGCACCGTATACACCGGCAACCGCAGTTGACATATCGCTGCTTACAACAAGATAACCCTTGTCATTAGTGATGCCCAAATCACGGCAGAAATCTGTTACAGGGTCTGCACCGATATATGGGAACACGCCTTTTGCGAGCATCGTTTCTACTGCTCCAGTCTGTTTATTAAGCACCTTGAGGCCCGCAACGCGATTATTTTCGATAATGACCTCCTGCGGTACACGCCAAGTCAGCACTTCAATCTTCGGATTAGCGGCCACCTTTTCCTGCGTAATCTGCTCCGCGCTGATAACATCACGACGCGCCAGAATTGTAACCTTCGACGCAAATTCCGCAAGATACAGTGATTCCTCAAAGGCAGCATTGCCTGCGCCCACAATAATCCCATGCTTATTGCGGTAGAACGCCGCATCGCAGACAGCACAAAAGCTGATGCCGCGGCCGATCATCTCCTGCTCGCCTGGAATGTTCAGCAAGCGCTCCACAGTACCGGTAGCGATAATCACAGCAGGCGCCGTAAACTCCGCTCCGCTCGCACAGCGCACGCGGCGCTCCGCTCCTTCAATCTCCAGAGCAGCAACCTTCTCATAAAGATAGGTCGTGCCTAAGGCCATCGCCTGCTCGTAAATATCGTAAGCCAGCTGTGAGCCGTTGACGTTCTTAATACCGGGCCAGTTTTCAATCTCAAAGGTTTTAATCAGCTTACCGCCGGGAGCAAAGGATTCCAGCACCAAAGTCTTTAAGCCTGCGCGGCGCGCATAAACAGCTGCCGTCAGGCCGGCAGCACCGCCGCCGATAATAATCAGGTCATAGCTTTTATCGGGAGCCTGCTCCACCGGCGGCTCGTTGCCCAAGAGCTTTTCCAACCTTGCCTGCAATCGTTCCTTCGGCAGAAAGCCGGCATAACGCGAAGCAACCTCGCCGTTTTTGATAAAGAACAGACCGGGAATAATGGTTATATCCATTTCCTCCGTCAGCTCCGGCTCCTTATCTATATCAATCTTCACGATATCTATGCGCTCACCCATCTCCTTAGCAATATCCTCCAGCACATAGCTGAGCATCTTACATGGACCGCACCAGGTCGCATAAAAATCTGCCAGAAATGTTTTCTTTTCGGCCAGCATCTGCTTGAACTCTGCAGCCGTCGGGTTTACAATAATCGCCATTTACATCAGGCCTCCTTTGTAATAATGTATTCGTAGTTTATCTTATATCAGTGATGTCCGCCGCAGCCATGCTCGCCACAGGTGTGACCTTCGCCGTGCTCACCGTGGTGATTGCATTTAACAGCGGGGTTGTAGTCCAAATTTCCTGCCAACAAAGCCTCTACCGCTGCATCCGCACTGCCGCTTACGCCGCCGTACAGCTTAATGCCTGCAGCAGCCAAAGCCATCTGCGCACCGCCGCCGATACCGCCGCAAATCAGAACGTCTGCCTTCAGCGCCGTCAAAACTCCTGCTAAAGCACCATGACCTTGGCCGTTGGTATCCACAACCTCGGACGCAACAACTTTGCCGTCCTGCACATCATAAACCTTAAACTCCTCAGTATATCCGAAATGTTGAAAAATCTCGCCGTTTTCATAGGTTACTGCAATTCTCATAATATCTTCTCCCTTTTCCTTGTATTTTTCATATAATTTTTGCTTAAAGCAATCAACACAGCCGCAGCCTGTACTGCTGCCGTTACAGAGCCGGAAATCGCCGCCTTCAATACGCAGCGGCCGTCCTTCTACAACAAAATCTGCCAGCTTCTTGCGCGCCGTTTCGTAAATGCGCTGCACTGTCGTCCGCGCAATCTGCATAAAGGCAGCACACTGCTCCTGACTCATGCCACGCCTGTCAATCAGGCGTATCGCTTCGTATTCGTCAACGGTAAGAACTATAGGCTCCTGCTCTTGCGCATTATTGTTTTGCGGCAAAAACTCCAGCGTTTGCGGATAATGGCAAACCTTTCTGCATTTTACTTTTCTAGGCATCTGATTTCCTCCTCTCTAAGTCCATTATATAAGTGAAACGGGCATATGTCAATTATATTTTTTTGACATATGCCCATTTAAATTTTGTAACAGCAAATCTTCTACTATTCTTCCAGATAAAATTCCCACGCACAGCCGTCAGGACTTTCCGTACAATCAGGGAAGCAGCTCAGGCAACGGCATTTAATGCGCGCGTCAATCGTAGCTGCAAAACCGCTGTATTCGTAAATGCCGACCGATTTGCAAGGATGATACGGCATACCCTTGCGGCTGCGCGCCGTCTGCACACGGCAGTCGCGGTTGCGGTAAACAAGCCTGTTGCCGTCATGGATACATTCATACTCGTTCAAATTGCCGTAAAAGCGATAGTGCAACGCCTGCTCCAAGCCCTCTAAGCCGGGATTCTCCGGCAGCTGCAAAAACTCCTTGATACGCTTGGCTTCAATCACAGTAAAGCGCTTCCACGCCTCCTCATCATGGTACATGGCCTCCGCCATACCGAATTTGCCTTCAATCGACTGAAACCAGACGCCGTCATGCGCCAGCCAGTTTTTCGCGTAAAGCTCAATCAGCTCCAAAAGCTGCTCTTTGCTCAGCTCTGCAAGATATTTGTTGTACATGATGCATAACCTCCTTTGTGGGGGGAATTGGATGATAAAAGAAATGCACAAACATTCTTATCCATATGTTCTACCTTTAACTCGAAAAACATTTTTTTGCTACTACTAAATTCAATTTTTCTAGCTTGTTCTATTCTCCAATCTTGTTCAGCAACTTGTTCTGTACCTTGTTCTGTTTTTTTGACCTTAATCACTAGCTTGTTCTATTGTTTGTCCCGATGCATGTTCTGTTTCAGGAGTTTGTCCCGCATTTAGTCCCGATGCATGTTCTGTTTCAGGAGTTTGTCCCGCACTTTGTCTCGACACTTGCTATGCTTTAGGAGTTTGTCCCGCCGTATGCTTCCTAATAAATGTTAAAGTGCAGTTCCGTAACGCCATCTCCCATCCCCACTCACTCCAAGCACCTCTCCACCATCTCTTTCAGCGTATACTCATCAAGATGCTCAAAGAAAAACGTCCGCTTAGGATGCAGCGGCAGCGACTTGCTCACCGCCACGTTATATTCTGCTCCCTTGGCAAAGTCCGTTGCCAAAAGCTCCGCTTTATCACTGACGCTCGCCAGCAATTCCGCTCCGGCTTCACTGTTCACCAGCACCAGCGTAACGCCCTTATCATCATCAAATTCCGGGTACTGCTTATCAATGCCCCAATAATCGGCAATCGTGATATCTGCCAGGCTACGCTTATTATTAAACGCACACTCACCGCAAGACGGACGAATGCTTATGTTATTCAGGAAAAGGCGCATATAGGTTTCCTGCCGCTTGCTCGCACCAAAGCGCTGATGCTCGGTGAAAAATAATGTTTCTCCCTGCTTCCAGCCCTTCGCCTTATCGCGGAATTTCACCTGCACAACCGGCTCGCCTGCCTCCTGCGCCAGCTCCCGTAAATGCTTTTGATAAACCTTGGGACTAGGCACACCATGACAAACCACATCAACCGTCAATAGATTTTCCGACGGCTTCACCAGATATTTCTTTAAACCGGCAATCTGGCAAGGCGTACCGCTGAACAAAACCCTTCTGCCTGTACGCAAAATTTGCCGTACCTCACTGTAAATCTTGCCGATTTTACTCTGCACGTACTTCGAACCGCGCAGCTTGGTCAAATCGGCAATGCTATCCACCAGCACATGCTGCACATTAAGCTGCTCATCCAGCGCTGCGCCAACCACAACACCGCCCTGCTGCAAAATTTCTTCAGCAAAAAGCGTGAACATTCCCCCGCTGGAGCTGGTAAAGCGCACTGCATCATCGTTATTCTTTGCGCCATGCACAGCAAGCAGCTCATGCTGCTGAGGTTTGTGCAGCATAGGGCAGACATTTTCGCATAAACCGCAGTCCATGCACATTTCTTCGTTAACCACCGGATATAAAAAGCCTTCCTCATCCGCAGTCATTCTTATACACCCACGCGGGCAGATATTGGCGCAGGCACTGCAGCCTGTACAGTTTTGCTTGCTGCTCAGCTCAATCATGTCTTTAACCTCCCTATTGCCACAGCCTTTTATAGCTTATATTTCAGCATAATACTCTGCTTAAGTGATTTTTCTTTTATTATATCAATCTTTAATTTGTAAAGTTAGTTTTGTCCCATTCCCGCTATTTTTTGAAAATCATATTAAAATTTATGGCAATTGCGTTTTTCCATATATATAGCTTGCTCCCTATATAAACTAATTGCACACAAAAATTCATCTATAGGCAAATTTCTGCTTTCAGATACGGCGCGCAAGTATTTACATGGTAAATTAACATATTCTTCATACGATACAAACTGACTGATTTCATCATATGATGTCAATCCATATTGCTCAACCGGAGATAAATCATAGCACATATTCTCTTTAAACTTAAACAAATTAATCGTTATTTCAGTCGGTGGCATTGTAAGAATTCCTTCTGCAAACAAGTTCAAATGATATCTGCTAACTGGCATATAAAACCTTGTTTTTTTATGTTCAACAGAATACGCAGTTAATCTTTGAGTTATTAATTTGCCATCAATAAAGCATGCAAAGCTATGGTTGATATATAGTTCAACATTCTCTGCATCAATCCATACATATTGATTTTCAGAAGCATCAAACAAGGCATGTGACTTAACGATTTTTAATTTTCTCCCAGCTTCGAATATTAAATTAATAATATCATTTTCTTCTTCCCCAAAAATATCATGCACATTGGCAACAATTTTTTCTTTACATACTTTGCCAGTATAATGATCAAATGCTAAAACAATATCATTTATTTTAATATTTTCAACAGGACAATAGGATCCATCAGCCATCAATATCTGGGTATTAGGAGCAAAGCAAAAACTACTCTCTTCTCTTGAACCAATATACTCAGAGCTCGAAGAATAGCTGACATTCTCACAATAATCATCGTAACGTTCTGCCTTCTTCTTTTTAGCCTTACATTTAGCTAATCTTTTTTCAGTCCGCTCAGAATATTCTAGTTTCAAGGATGCCTTATAGTTCTTAACCGCTTTTTTTAAATTTACAGCAACCCCACCACCAAATTCATACATATTTCCTTTGCAATATAATGCTAAAGCACTTTCTGAACTTTCCAGTAAACTAATTGCTTCAGATAAGTTTTCATTCAGAGAAAAAAGAGTAATACCTAGTATTTCCTTATAATGTTCTACATTATACATTTTACTAATCAAATACCGACAAAGTTGACATATCACTTGTCCGTTTTTCCTCATCGTCTTATATTTTGTATTATTAAATTCCGAGGCAGGAATTTGAAAACCTGATGAAAATCCAGATTCAAAAACCATATCCACAATTTTTCCTATAGCAGGAGCATGCTGATTTGCAGCAGCAATTTTATAATATGTAAACCTATAGTCAGAAAAATTTACATAACGCCTGCGACTTTCGTTTTGAGAGATTTTCTCGTCTGCTAAAATCATACAAGCCTCCGGAACTAACGCATTTGCCAGCGTTTTCAAGATTCTTTCAATCTTTTGATCATGATAAATCTCTAGTAAATTCAATCCTGCTTTTTTATATCCCTTGTTAAGACTTTCCAGAAATATTTTAACCCTCAGCCTTTCAGGAGAAACTAATGCTTTTGCATATAGTTCTTTTCCTGTCCAACAATGTTTTCCTAATGCACGTACATACATACTCAACTTATGATTCGGTATTTCATCTGGTTCTAAAATGGCAATCAGCATCTTGGCTTTTTCCCACTCACACGGGGAAATATCTATTAGATTACATTGAGATAACACGCCTTTTGTTGACTGAATATAAGCTTGAACAAGATTCTGATTATCATACTCGTAAGAAAACAATCTGGATAAAAGTTTTTTCCCTAATCCACTATCATATTTTTCGCATCTAAAAAAAGAAACAAAAAAGTCATCAAGCGTTCTTCTAGAAATATGCTTTCCCGTAATAACGGATTCACCTAAATCATAACAAATTTCAATAACTAATTTCTCTATACCACATAAAACGCTAAGCAAATCCTTCTTTTCTGATTCAAAACACTCTTCACGCTCTTCTTCAGTTGAACGTATCGACTTAAGAATACTCTTACTATTATCCCCTAACCGAACTATATCTCCAACCACTTCCTGTAATGTATTCCTAGCACTAAAAATTTGCTTGGTAGATTGCAAGTGCAAATTGAACAAGATT
>NZ_FR892753.1 GCF_000434895.1 Phascolarctobacterium succinatutens CAG:287 | reverse complement strand
AGTCTGCTCCCTTTAACCACTCGGGAACCCATCCATAGGCAACATAGATATTATATTACAGCGAGATACTTTTGTCAAGCAAAAACTTCAAAATTTATTTGAGTCTTTGACGCAGCGCCTCAAACATCACAATGCCGGCCGCCATAGCAACATTCAGCGATTCCGCACGTCCCTGCATCGGAATAAAGACGCGCTTGTCGGCTGCCGCCAGCAAAGCATCGCTCACGCCGTTAGCCTCATTGCCCATAACAAAGGCCAGGCGTCCCTGTAAATCCGCCTTGTACAAATTATCCGCACCGTCCAGGCAGGTAACCAGCAGCTCATATCCTGCCTTACGTGCTGCCTGCACCAACAGCTCCTCGCTCAAACCGCTCAGCACCGGCAGGTGGAACAGCGAGCCCATGGAAGCACGCACTGTTTTCGGCGCATAAATATCAGCGCAGCCCTGCAGCAGCAGAAGGCCGCCAACACCTGCGGCATCCGCTGTACGCAGCATGGTGCCGATATTTCCCGGGTCCGTAACGCGGTCCAGAACCAGCAGCATTTTGCCGGATGCCAGAAAATCATCCAGACGCTTGCTGCGCATTTCACATACGGCAATAATTCCCTGCGGCGTTTCGGTATCGGCAATTTTTTTCAGCACCTTGTCGCTCACGCAGATGAGCTTAATCTGCTTGGCAGCAGCCTGCTCCAGCACAGCGCGGGTACGGTCATCCTCAATCGCAGTATAAAAAATGCTCTGCACGGCGCCGTAACGCACTGCCTCCTCCACAGTACGCAGGCCTTCCGCCAAGAACAGGCCCTGCTGCTGACGATATTTTTTCTGCTTCAGCTCTGCTGCAGCCTTCACCATTGGGTTTTGCAATCCGGTAAGTTCCATCTGATTTCTCCTCTATACGTAGTCACATTACTTTTCTACTATTATACTAATATATTTAAGCCAACGTCAATCAGCCGTTTATTATAATGAAAAAAGCTGTAAAAAGAACGACGCTGGTAATAATCGTCAATGAATTGAACAGGCTGGCCAGCTGTACATTAGCTCCCAGCTTCTCCACAAAAATCGGGCCGATAATCGTGCAGGGTGCCATAAACGCCAGCGCAATTACGTAGTTTATCTCCTGCTTGAAAGGCGCCAGATAAATAAAAGCAGTGGCGCACAAGAGCGATATTGCATAACGCACGCTGAACAGCTCCTTGACATAGCCCATTGCCTTCTTATCCAGCTTGATTTCAAACATCATACCAATCATCAGCATACTTAAAAACGGGTTGCCTGTGCCCACAATCTCCGTAAACGTATACACACTCTTGGGGAAGTGGAACCCTGCCAGCGACAGCACCAGCATACTGATATAAACAACAAACGGCACCGAATGCAGCAGCTTTTGCACAATATTCTTCATGCTGAATTTGTCCTTGCGTCCGTCCGCATAGCCGATGCAGGAGGCAGTCAACGCATAGGTCATACCGGTACACATAATGGAATTGCCCACGTCGAACATACACAGGCCGACTACGGCAAAGGGCGTTAAAAAGGCCTGCGCAAACGGCAGCGTAAAGCAGCCTATATTATAGCCTGCAAGGCTGAAGATATAGAAAATCTTGGTAGCCGGAGTATCACCGCGCGTCAGCATCAGAGATACAAAAAGCATCATTAGATTGCCGAATAAGCCTAAAAAGACGGCAGCGATTAGCGAATAATCCATCTCAAAATGTGCAAAGCTGTTGATTACGGCACAGGGCAACGTAATATTCAAAACAATTTTGCTTACGACCTGATAATCGGTCGATGAAAAAAAGCCGCGACGTTTGCAGATATAGCCTATAAGTATGATGAGCACAAAGGCCAGGGCTTTACTTAAAACTACTAACATAAAACTAAACCCCTCACAAATTACAAAAAAACCTGCTCCCGTGCGCACACAGGAGCAGGCTCAGACCAGCGCCTACGCACCAGTCAGTATTTACTTTTCTCTTACAGAGCAGCTTTAGCAGCTTCTACCAGCTTAGCGAAAGCAGCAGAGTCATAGATAGCCATGTCAGCCATAACTTTGCGGTTCATTTCGATGCCAGCTTTGGTCAGGCCGCAGATGAAACGGCTGTAGCTCAGGCCGTTAGCACGGGTAGCAGCGTTGATACGAGCGATCCACAGACGACGGTACTCGCGTTTTTTAGCGCGACGGTCACGACGAGCATAGGACAGAGCTTTCATTACCAGCTCGTTAGCTTTTTTGAATTGTTTGCTGCGGGAACCATAGTAACCTTTAGCCAGTTTCAGAATGTGTTTATGACGACGATGAGCGGTTACGCCCACTTTAACTCTTGCCATTGTTAGTATCCTCCTTTAAATCTCTTAATTATGCGTACGGGAGCATTTTTGCTACATGCTCTTTGTCAGTCTTGTGCACCAGAGCAGCTTTGCGCAGGTTTCTCTTACGTGCAGGAGATTTATGTTCGAGAATGTGGCTCTTGAAGTTTTTAAAATGTTTGAATTCACCAGAAGCGGTTTTTTTGAAGCGCTTTGCAGCAGCTCTACGGGTTTTCATTTTCGGCATTGTGATTTCCTCCTCTATTATTTAGCAGGTTTTGGCGCAACAATCATAATCATGTTTTTGCCTTCTAATTTTGGAACTCTTTCTACGACGGCAATTTCTTTCAACTGCTGTGCCATGCGATTCAGCAGCACCTCGCCAAGCTCAGGATGAGACAGTTCGCGACCGCGGAACATGATGGTAACTTTTACCTTATCGCCATCTTCCAGGAAACGTACTGCATTCTTATACTTAACATTGAAGTCGTGGTCCTCGATACCGGGACGCAGCTTAACTTCTTTAATGTCGAAGGTCTTTTGTTTCTTACGAGCTTCTTTTTCGCGTTTTTGCTGCTCGTAACGATACTTGCCATAATCCATAATCCGGCACACAGGCGGTTTTGCTGTCGGAGCAATTTCGACTAAGTCCAGATGATTTTCTAATGCAAGCTTCAGAGCGTCACGGCTGGACATAATGCCAAGCTGTTCGCCCCCATTGGCAATAACACGCACTTCACGCGCACGAATTTCTTCGTTAATACGCAAGCTTTCCTTACTTATAACAATTCACCTCCATGAACCTCAGATAAGCAATTACTGCTTATAAAATCTGTAACATATCAGATATAAGCAAAACAAAAAAGCGGGCAGAACAAATTCCACCCGCATGAATATCATATCCAACCCTGTCGAGCGTTTGCCGCAAGGTGAGAAGCGAGTGGCTTCTGCTTTGTTACTAGAATATGATAACACATAGCCCGATAAGTGTCAAGCTATTTACAGTTTTTATTTAAAAAGATTTTTGATTTTATTGAAGAAGCTCTTTTCCTCGGGGCTGATATTATCCTTGCTGATTTCTCCGAAGCTGCGCAGTGCTTCCTTCTGCTTTTCGTTCAGCTTAGTCGGCACAACTACCTTAATGCGAACCAGCTGATCGCCGCGCTGACCACCGCGCAGGCTAGGAATACCCTTCCCCTTCAGGCGCAGCACCTTACCGGGCTGAGTGCCTTCGGGAACCTTCACGGTTACCTGACCATCCAGCGTAGGAACCTTGATCTCAGCGCCCAGGGTTGCCTGTACGATATTGACAGGTACCTCGCACAGAACAGTAGTGCCGTCACGTTCAAAGAACTTGTGTGGCTTCACGTACAGATATACGTAAAGATCACCGCTCTGACCGCCCTTAGCACCGGCCTCGCCCTCGCCGCTTACGCGCAGACGGGAGCCGTTATCTACACCTGCAGGGATTTTTACCTTCAGGCGTTTATTCTTCTTCACAGTACCCTTGCCGCGGCATTCCTTGCAGGGGTTGGAAATAATCTTGCCTTCGCCGTGGCACTTGGAGCACGGACGCTCATTTACCATCTGACCGAACATGGTGTTCTGGGTGAAGCGTACATAGCCGGAGCCGTGACATTCAGGACAGGTTTCAACCTTGGAGCCGGGCTCTGCACCGTCACCGTGGCAATGGTCGCAGGTTTCGTCGCGATACAGGTTGATTTCCTTCTCTACGCCGAAAGCTGCCTCTTCAAAGGTAATTTCCATATCAAAGCGCAAATCCGCACCGCGCTGCGGACCCGCTTCACGGCCGCCGCGACCGCGTCCCTGGCCGCCGAAGAACATATCGAAAATATCCTCCATGCCTCCGCCTCCAAAGCCACCGAAGCCGCCGCCGAACGGATTGCCGCCGGCGCCGCCGGCTGTCTGCGCCTGTTCGAAGGCATCAGGGCCAAGCTGGTCATACTGCTGGCGCTTCTGCTCATCGGAAAGGACGCTGTAAGCCTCGTTAGCTTCCTTGAATTTGTTCATGGCTTCTTCGTTGCCCTTATTGCGGTCAGGATGATATTTCAGGGCCAGTTTACGGAATGCTTTTTTTATTTCGTCCTGGGAAGCGGTTTTGCTTACTCCCAGTACCTCATAATAATCTCTCTTAGCCAAAACAGGCGCCTCCTAAAACTTTTCTAACGAATATTATTTAAGCATATAATGCCCAGATGCATGATGGCGGTTGCCACAGCAGCTGGGCACTAATATTATATTACTTTTTTACGTCTGCATCAACAGCACAGATGGTGCTTTTCACCCAACCCGAAGGCTGGTGAGAAGGTATCAGATGCTAGGCAAAACGACGACGGCGTACTTTTAGTACGTCGAGGAGTTTCAACAACGCATACAGTGCTTTATAGACAGGATTATTTCTTGTCGTCGTCAACAACTTCCGCATCTACAACATCATCGTCAGCTTTTTTAGCACCTTGAGCACCTGCAGCGCCTTGTGCGCCTGCAGCACCCTCTTGTGCCTGAGTTTCTTTGTAAAGCTCAGCGCTCAGCTCGTACAGCGGTTTAGTCAGAGCTTCGGTATCAGCTTTAATCTTGTCAAGGTCGTCACCCTTCATGGTTTCTTTCAGGGTGTCAACTGCAACTTTAACTTTAGCGATTAATTCATCCTTGCCTTTGCCTTCCATGTCTTTCATGGTCTTTTCAGCCTGATAGCACATGTTGTCGGCCTGGTTGCGAACTTCTACGCCTTCCTTACGTTTCTTATCAGCTTCAGCGTTAGCTTCTGCTTCTTTAACCATTCTGTCTACTTCGTCCTTATCAAGGGTGCCGGAGGAGGTAATGGTGATTTTTTGTTCTTTGCCGGTGCCAAGGTCTTTAGCGCTTACGTTAACGATACCGTTAGCATCGATGTCGAAGGAAACTTCGATTTTAGGAATTCCACGCGGTGCAGCCGGGATACCGGACAGCTCGAAGCGGCCCAGAGTTTTGTTGTCTGCAGCCATTTCACGTTCACCTTGCAGAACATGGATATCAACGGAAGGCTGGTTATCTGCAGCGGTAGAGAATACCTGTTTCTTAGAGGTCGGGATGGTTGTGTTACGGTCGATAATCTTGGTGAATACACCGCCGAGGGTTTCAATACCCAGAGACAACGGAGTTACATCCAGCAGCAGTACGTTGCCGGTACCTTCTTCACCGGAGAGAACGCCGGCCTGGATAGCAGCACCTACTGCAACGCATTCATCCGGGTTAACTCCTTTGTAAGGCTCTTTGCCCATGAATGCTTTGATAGCAGCCTGTACAGCCGGGATACGGGAAGAACCGCCGACCAGGATTACTTTGCTGATATCGCTTGTGGAAAGACCTGCATCGCTCATAGCCTGACGAACAGGGCCCATGGTGCGTTCAACCAGATCTGCAGTCATAGATTCGAATTTAGCACGGGTCAGGTCCATATCCAGATGTTTCGGGCCGTCAGCACCTGCAGTGATGAACGGCAGGTTGATGTTGGTGCTCATAACGCCGGACAATTCGATTTTAGCTTTTTCAGCAGCCTCACGCAGACGCTGCATAGCCATACGGTCGGTAGAAAGGTCAATGCCTTCGGCTTTCTTGAATTCGTCAACCATCCAGTCCATGATTTTCTTATCGAAGTCATCGCCGCCCAGATGAGTATCACCGTTGGTTGCTTTTACTTCGAATACGCCGTCGCCGACATCCAGAATAGATACATCGAAGGTGCCGCCGCCGAGGTCGTATACCATGATGGTATGGTCGTCGGTTTTATCAATGCCGTATGCCAGAGAAGCAGCGGTAGGCTCGTTGACGATACGCAGAACCTCAAGGCCTGCAATCTTGCCTGCGTCTTTAGTAGCCTGACGTTGGCTGTCATTGAAGTATGCCGGAACAGTGATAACTGCCTGGGATACGGTTTCGCCCAGATAAGCTTCTGCATCAGCTTTCAGTTTTTGCAGAATCATTGCGGAAATTTCTTCCGGGGAATATTTTTTGTCGTCGATAGTTACTCTGTAAGAGCCTTCGCCCATGTGACGTTTGATGGAGCTGATGGTTCTGTCAGGGTTGGAAACTGCCTGACGTTTTGCCAGCTGGCCAACCAGACGCTCGCCGTTTTTAGCAAAGCCTACAACAGACGGGGTTAAGCGGCTGCCTTCCTGGTTAGTGATGACGGTAGGTTCGCCGCCTTCCATAACTGCAACAACACTATTAGTAGTACCTAAGTCAATACCAATTACTTTAGCCATGATTTTTATCCTCCTGATTATTATCCTTCGGTGATGCGGCAGCTGCCGCATTTTTACCGAATCGATGTGATATATTTTTTAAATTTATTGTGAAGAGCACGCCAGCTTTATTCGTTGGTGTTTACTCTTACCTTACTGTGACGGATAACCTTGTCACCCAGCTTATAGCCTTTTTCGAAAACCATATCTACGATTTCATCATCCAGCTCCGGATTATGACCGCGCATTACGGCTTCGTGGATGTTCGGGTCAAACTTGGCATTTTGAGCTTCGATTTCTTCTACCTTCAGATCCTTGAAGGCATCTTCGAACTGACGGCGGATTTTTTTCATACCGTCGACAACTGCATCCACATTATCGCCCTTTTCGACGCTTGCTTCAGCACGCTCAAAATTATCTAAAACCTTTAAGAACTTGCCAACCACATTTGCTGTTACAAAGGTGGAAAGCTGTTCCTTTTCTATATTGGTGCGACGGCGGAAGTTTTCAAAATCGGCCTGCAATCTCAACAAACGATTTTGCAGCTCTTCGATTTTAGCATCCTTCGGGTCAACCTCAGGCTCAGCGGCTTCCTCCGCATTTTTTGCATCTTCAGCTTTTTCAGCTTCTGCAGCTTCCGCAGTTTCCTGTTCGGCAGCCTTCGCTTCCGCAGCCTCCTGCTCAGCCTGTTTTTCTTTCATTTCATTATCCTGCAAGGCTCTTCCTCCTTAGTTTTATTTATTGTCGGGCTTTTGCTCGAACATCGTTTTCAAATACTTATGCAGGTAATCCATTACGGTAATTACCTTGCCGTATTCCATACGCGTCGGGCCAAGAACTGCCATCGTACCGACTATCTGACCGTTAAGACGGTATGTTGCCTGTACCATGCTGCAATCCTGAATGCCGGTGAATTTGTTTTCACTGCCAATCGTGATCTTCAGTCCGCTGTCCTCGCCTGCCTTCAGCAAATCGCGTACTACGCGCTCCTCCTCCAGGATACCCAGAAGATTCTTCACACGCTCCACGTCGCGGAATTCCGGTTGGTTCAGCAGCTGCTTGGTACCACCCAGGAAAACCTTTTGCTGCTGGTATTTCTGACGCATCTGGCGGATGGACTGTACCAGCGATGTGAACAGCAGCTTATCATCTGCTATATTGGTATGCACCGCCTGCAGCAGGTCCTCGGTAATATTCGCCAACGCTCTGCCCTCCAGCAGTCTGCTGACGCGTCCTGCCATGTAGTCCAGCTCCTCCGGCCGCATTCCCAAAGGAATTTCTACCACGCAGTTGGCCACATTGCCGTCATCTGTTACAATGCACAGGATGGCATGGTGCTCATCCAGAGGTAAAAACTTCATATAACGGAAGCACGCACCGGCATCACGGTTAGCCAGCACCATTGAAACATTCTTCGTCATCCGGGAAAGGATTTTCGCCGTTGACTGGAAGATTTCATCAATGCTTCTGCGTCTTTCGCTGAACCAGCCGTTAATCAGCGCTCTGTCATTATCTGTCAGAGTACCCGGCTCAACAAGCGAATCAACATAAAGACGATAAGCCTGAGCCGACGGTACACGTCCGGCCGAGGTGTGCGGCTGCTCCAGATAACCCAGGAGCTCCAGGTCACTCATCTCGTTACGGATGGTCGCAGGACTGAGGCCCAAATCATACTTGCGGGCAATCGTCCTTGAACCTACAGGCTCAGCAGTTGAAATATAATCCTCAATTATGAGCTGGAGAATTTTTTTCTTTCTTTCGTTTAACATATTCCCACCTCATTTTGATTGTTAGCACTCTATCATTAGGAGTGCTAACATCTTGATACTAGAATAGCACTAGCCTACTTTATTGTCAACACCTTTTTTATTTATTTTTAAGTTATCACAAAAACTTCAAATATTTGATTGCCGACCTCCATACCACGCTCCGTAAGACGCAGTCTTTGCGTGCTTGCATCATACGCAATAAGCTTTTGTTCAAACAGCGGCGCCAGCTCGGAGGCAAAGCGCTGCAGCACATCCACGTCAAAGCGCTCGCGTGCCTCCGCCAGGCTCGCACCTTCGCTGCGGCGCAGTCCCATAAACATGAACTCCTCCAAAAGCTCTGCGCAAGATAATTCTTCTACATTATATAATGCACTGTCGCGCAAATCATTACCGCCGAAGCTTTGCAGCTGCCCGATATATTCCTTGACCGTACTCAGCCCGGTGCGCCGTTTTTGCCCATTAAAGCTGCAGGCGGCAGCGCCGAAGGCCACGTAGGGATGATACTCCCAATAAACCGTATTGTGCCGCGAATACTGTCCGTTTTTGGCATAGTTGGAAATTTCGTAGCGCTCAAAGCTACGCTCGCGCAAAAAGCTCTGCACCAGCTCATACATATCCGCCGCAGTATCCTCGTCAGGCAAAGTTATTCTGCCCTTATCCACAAGGCTTGCGAGCGGCGTGCCCTCCTCCACAATCAGGCCGTAAACAGAAATATGCTCTATGCCCGTATCGGTCAGACGCTCCAGCGTATCCTGCAGGCTTGTAAGCGTCTGCGACGGCAGGCCGTAAATCAAATCCGCACTGATGCGTGCGAAGCCTGCTTTGCGTGCCAATGCCAACGCCTCCAGTGCCTGCTGTGCGTTGTGAATGCGTCCTATTGCCCGCAGCTCGTCATCCTGCAGCGACTGTACGCCGAAGCTGATGCGGTCAAAGCCAAGCTGACGCAGCGTCTGCAGCTTGGCCAAATCCGCCGTGCCGGGGTTCACCTCAATCGTTGCCTCGCAGGGCTGCTGCCAAAAGCCGTACTGCTTCAATGCGTTCGCCAGCTTAGCAATACATTCCGTAGGCAGCACGCTCGGCGTACCGCCGCCAAAGTAAATGCTGGCGTTCGCCGCCATATTTGCCGCCTCAGGCGCACGCAGAGCAATTTCTTTGCACACAGCATCGGTATAGTCACGCTTTGCCTGCTCGCCAAAGCCGGCATAAGAAGCAAAATCACAGTACAGGCATTTCTGTACGCAAAACGGTATATGCAGATAAAGTGCCTGATATTGCTGCCATGGCTGCACTTGTTTATTTTCCATAAGTGTTATTTCCTTTCACTATCTGTATCTCCATCTGTAAAAAACGCCGCCACAGAAATTACTGCAGCGACGCACTAAAGCAAATTTTATTTTCCCTTTTTATAGAACCATTTTTTATACGCAAAAAAGACAGCGCCCACAACCAAGATCAAAATCGTTAATCTTTGGCTGTGCTCCTGAAAATTAACTACATCATGACCGATGACAACCTCCAACGCCGTAGAAGGAAATTTGCCGATAAGGTTGGCAATAATGTAATCACGCGCACTCATGCTGCTCACAGCACCCACCGCCGTCAAAATGCCTGATGGGAAATACGGCAGCGCCCTGGCGAAGGCCATCCACTCCAAACCGTGCTTGCTGCTTGCTGCATCAATGGATTTCAGCGAGTTGCTTTTTTCAATCAGCTTCTGCGCCGTATCACGGAAGAAAAAGCGCATCAGGTAAAAGCTGATAACCACACCGGTTGTTTCTGCCAGCCAGGAAATAGAAATACCAAGCGGCAGACCGAAAATCAGACCGTTGGCTGTAGAAAGAAAAATCGACGGGAAAACACTGCCCGCATTAATCAGCACATCCAGTACAAAACTGATTAAAATCGCCCATGGTCCAAAGGAGCGCAGATATTCCACCAGGCCGTTGACATTGCCGCTGATTGCCAGCGTAAAGGTTTTGTTAAAGAAATCATCGGCAAAAAAGTGAATACCCAAAAACAAGGCCACCAGCAAAACTGCCGCCGTCACCTTAGCACAAACATCAGGATTTTTTAACCAGTCTTTTTTCATGTATTTATACCCTCTTTAAGTATTGAAAATCATATTAAAGCGTTCGCCAAACTGCATTTCCACCAGACGACGGATTTCCGCCCAATCCTCCGGCGTACGCAGCTGCGCCTGCGCCAGTTGGCGAACCTGCGCAATTACGTCAACATCTCGCATTATATCAGCAATTCGCAAATCTGGCAAGCCATGCTGCTTTAGGCCAAAGAGCTGGCCTGCACCGCGCTGCTCCATATCCTTTTCCGCCAGATAAAAGCCGTCCTCGCTCTCATGCAGTACGTTCAGACGCGCCAGTGCCTCCGGCGAATCGGCGGCCGTCAGCAGCACGCAGTAGGACTGCTCGCTGCCGCGACCTACACGTCCGCGCAGCTGGTGCAGCTGCGCCAAGCCAAAGCGCTCCGCATTTTCAATCACCATCAGCGTAGCATTGGGCACGTTCACGCCAACCTCGATAACCGTAGTGCTCACCAGCACCTTCAGCTCGCCTGCCGCAAAGCTGCTCATAATGGCATCCTTCTCCGCACCCTTCAGCCTGCCATGCAGCAGAGCGCAGGGAATATCCTGCAGAAAATCACGCTTCAGCTCCTCGTATACTCTTTCTGCGCTATGCATAGCCAGAACATCCGATTCCTCAATCAGCGGGCAGACAACATAAGCCTGCCTTCCTGCCTGCACCTGACGGACCAGGCCTGCATACACCTCGCGTCGGCGCTCATCCGTATAACACAGCGTCCGCACCGGCTTGCGCTGCGGCGGACGTCCCTTCATTACGGAAATATCCAAATCGCCGTAAACAGTAAGCGCTAAAGTACGCGGAATCGGCGTTGCCGTCATTACCAGTACATCGGGAGCATTCTCCGATTTATTGGACAGGCGTGCACGCTGCTCTACGCCGAAGCGGTGCTGCTCATCCGTCACCGTCAGCGACAGATTGGCAAAGCGCACATCCTCCTCCAACAAAGCATGCGTACCCACAACCACGTCAACAAGCCCCAGCTCCAGATTCAGCAGCAGCTCGCGCCTTGCCTTGGCACGCATACCGCCCGTCAGTAAAGCAATACGCACACCGTATGGCTGCAGATATTGCTCCAGCGTTTCAAAATGCTGCGCCGCCAAAATTTCCGTCGGCACCATAATGCAGCCCTGATAACCGTTTTCCACCGCCTTAGCCAACGCCAGAGCGCTGATAACCGTCTTGCCGCTGCCTACATCGCCCTGCAGAATGCGGTGCATAGGCTTCTTATCCTGCATATCCAGCGAAATTTCGTGCCATGCCTGCTGCTGTGCCGCCGTCAGCTCAAAGGGCAGTCCCTGCATTACGTCTTTAACAAGCGCACCGTCTGCAGCGTGCTTAATACCCTCTCTGTAGTCATGGCTCTGCTGACGATAATACAGCAAGCCGCACTGCAGCAAAAACAGCTCCTCAAAGACGAAACGCTGCTTTGCACGCCGCAACGCCTCCCAGCTTTCCGGAAAGTGAATATTTTTCAGCGCCGTATAGCGGTCGGGCAAATTGTATTGGCTGACAACCTTCGCCGGTAAGCTTTCCGGCAAATCCTCTGCAGCCAGGCGCAGCGCCTCGCTCACCCAGGTACGCAGGTTCTTCTGCGTCAGGTTACCGCTCAAAGCATACACCGGTACAATGCCCGGCGTTTTGCCCTCGTCCTGTTCCAAGGTCTGTACGTCAACCTCACTGACGGACTTCGTAGTACGCCCATGCCTTACGCGGCCTGTAATCTGCAGCATTGTATCCGGCTTCAGCTTCTGCGCCTTATAGCGCTGCCCGCCGAAAAAGTACAGCGTAGCATAGCCTGTTTCGTCACGCACCGTCACGGAAGTATAACTGCGACGGCTGGCACCGTAGCCGTTTTTCACCTGATAAACCGTCGCTTTGAAAATCTGCTTGCTGTTGTCTACATCAAGCTCCTTAATAGTTTTGAGCTTGGCATAATCAAGATAAGCACCCTGACGCGGGTAAAATTCCAGCAAATCACCCACGCTGAAAATATTAAGAGCAGCCAGCTCAGCTGCCTTTTTTACACCTACACCTTTTAGTGTTGTTACAGGTTCTTTCCACCACATTTATAAAAATACCCTCTTTATCTTAAAATTCCCTTGATTTTCTGCGCTCTTTATGGTATGATACTCATGTTAAATTTGAATGTGCCTTATGTCTTATCACGTTTAAGGAGGTGGGAAACAATGGCATCTATCTGCGAAATCTGCGGTAAAGGAAAACTCGCTGGCAACAACGTCAGCCACTCCAATAGACACACCAAACGTGCTTGGAACCCGAATATTCAACAAGTAAGAGCAGTTGTTGAAGGTTCTGTTAAACGCTTGAACGTTTGCACCCGTTGCCTGCGTTCCGGTAAAGTTAACCGCGCAATCTAATCCGTTCGGATTTAAAAAGAAGCCAAATACCAATCGGTATTTGGTTTCTTTTTTTGTGCTTATTTTACTTTGCAGCCGCACTCGGGGCAGAACTTAACCAAAGAGCTGATTTTTGCGGAACAGTTCGGGCACAAAATAAAGGCACGGTATTCCGTGAGCTTCTTTTCGAACAGCTCATAGAACTGGTTAACCTCTTTGTCCTCGCGCTTCCAGTTATAAATCTGCAGACGCTCCTTAGTGGAGTCCATGATAACCTGTACTGTTTCTTCATCCAAAGACTGCATAGCCAACTGCATAATTTTTTTCTTGTTATGGAAGTGCAGCTGATGTGCAGCATCATCCTGCTCATCAATAGTTACACCCATCTCATTGACGCACAGCAAGGCAATATTCCAGGCTACGTCAATATCAACTTCATAAAGACGGTTATCAAAGCAACCGCCGGCACCATCTATTCTCATAGCTACCTCCTGCCAGATGTTTTTCCTTAATTATAGCACAAGCGCATATTTGCTGTAAAACAAATCGCTCGTATCGCAGCATTATTTGTTCAGCTCCGCCGCCATTTCACGCACAGTTTTATGCAACAGCGGATGTACCAGCTCCGGTGCAATATCCAAAAGCGGCAGCAGCACAAAATCCCTGTTCTGCATATCGGGATGCGGCAGCGTAAGCTCCGGTGTCTGCATCACGACATTTTCGTAAAGCAGCAAATCCAGATCAATATTGCGCTCACCCCAATGACGCAGGCGCACACGCCCCATCGCCAGCTCCGTTGCCAAAAGTGTACGCAAAAGCGCCACCGGCTCCAGATTAGTGTGCACCCTGCACACAGCATTCAAAAACTGCGGCTGGTCCGTCACACCATAAGGCTCCGTAGCAAAATAGCCCGAAACCTGCAGTACCTCCACGCCCTGCTGCATCAGCAGCATCAGCGCGCGCTGTAAATTCTTTTTCTTATCGCCTAGGTTACTGCCTAAGGCAACATATGCAATAGCCATCTCAGACTCCTATTCTTTTGATGTGATGATGGTAGACGCAGCAATTATTCTGTCGCAGCGAAAGCATAAAAATTTTAGGTAATGAGTGCCTGGAACAACCGAAATTGCAATATTGTTTGAGCGCTAAGCTGACTTCTGCAGAAAAACACTTCGCCTAGCGCGAGTTTTATTGCAATTTCGTCTTTGTTCCGCACGAAATTGCCGTTAAAAAATTTTTCGCTGCAGCGTGACAGATAATTGCTAAAACAATTCTTCCTGTAACACACTAAACGATACTTTCGCAGCAATTATTCTGTCGCAGCGTGACAGATAATTGCTAAAACAATTCTTTCTAAGCTAACCTATTCCGCACTGCCACGCAAAATAGCTTCCATTGTGCGAATCGCCCGCACATTCTCCTCAACATCATGCACGCGCACCATCTGCGCCCCCGCGTAAATTGCCTGCAGACTCGTCGCAATCGTCCCCTCCAAACGCTGCTCTGCCGGTACACCGCCCAGCACAGCACCAAGCGTGCTCTTGCGCGAAGCCGCCAGCAGCACAGGATAGCCAAAGCTCGTCAAAGCCTTCAGGTCACGCATCAACAGCAAATTCTGCTCCACATTCTTGGCAAAGCCGATACCGGGATCCAGAATAATCTTATCCGCACTCACACCGCGCTCACGCAAAAGCTGTGCTCTCTGCGCCAGATAAACGGCAATCTCCTGCACAACATCCTTGTACTCGCAGTTCTGCTGCATATTCTTCGGCGTACCGCGCATATGCATAAGGATAATCGGCGCTTTAGTAGCCACAATCACGTCAGCCATGCGCGGGTCAGCCTCCATCGCACTGATATCGTTGATAATATCAGCACCGGCAGCAATAGCTGCCTCCGCCGTATCCGCACGATAGGTATCAATAGAAATAACAGCATCGGGATAAGCCTTGCGCAAAGCAGTAATCGCAGGAACTACGCGGCGGCGCTCCTCCTCCCCATCAACGCTGTCGCTGCCCGGACGGGTAGACTCACCGCCGATATCCAGCACACCGGCACCTGCAGCAAGCATTCTGCCGGCACGCGCCACCAGCTCCTCCATAGCGGGCACACGGCTGCCCTCATAAAAAGAATCCGGCGTAACGTTCAAAATGCCCATCACGCACATCTTCTCATAGGTCAGCACTCTGCCGTCAGCCAGAGTAGTGCACAGCTTTTGCGGCGTCAGCGCCATTTCCAGATCAATAGCAGCCTGAGGAATACCAAAATAAGGCATCTGCGCCAGCTTCTTCAAAAGCACCTTATAATGCTTCAGCGTACCCAAAAGCAGGATATCAACATACTTCGCAGCGCAGGTAACAGCACCGACAGGCGTTACAGCGTCACCGCCCACTGCCAGCATCTCCTGCTTGATAATATTCGCTGCCGGAGTACGCACACCCAGCAGCTTGAACGGAATAATCTCCGCCTTATGCGCAAAAATAGGCAGACTGTCGGCATGAGCGCCGATGCTTGCCAGCGCTGCCTCCAAACCTTCACGGTTAACCTTTAATAACATTCATTCTCACCTTTTTCCACAACAGCAAAAGCGTTATGATTATGGATGCTTTCCATGCTCTCCACCTCTGCACGATACCAGGTAATGCGCTTATCCGCCTCCAGACGTAAAGCAACCTCACGCACGGCATCCTCTACAAAACGCGGATTTTCATAAGCATGCTCCGTAACGTATTTTTCGTCAGGACGCTTCAAAAGACCATAAAGCGGCGTGCTTGCGGAAGCCTCGGCATATTCCACCAGCTCCTCCAGCCATACCATCTCCTGCGCCTCAACCTCCAGCTTCGCCCAGGCACGCTGGTTATGCGCACCGTATTCGCTGATTTCCTTGGAGCAGGGGCACAGCGTCTGCACCGGCACAACAGCGGTAATGCGCCAACGCAGCTTCTCACCCTTCTCGGCCTTATACACGCAATCGATATCCATCGGCGCTTCCATGCCGCTCACAGGAGCCTTCTTCGTCACAAAATACGGGAACTTCAGCTCGATAAAAGCTCTTTCAGCCTGTAGATGCTGCTTCAGCTGGTCCAAAATAGCCTCCACATCAGCGAGGCCCACAGGACCGAGAGTACGCAGACATTCCACAAAACGGCTCATGTGCGTACCGCGCATATCATGCGGCAAATCAACCGCCAGTGTTACCTCCGCTACGCTGTGCTGCGTACCGCGCTCTTTATCGCGCAGCTCAATCGGCCAGCGCAGGCCCTTTATTCCCACATGCTTCAAAGGAATATTGCGTAAATCCTTTTCGCTTTGTACATCCTTCACGTCATTCACCTCTGTACACGCAGCCACTGGTGCGAGTTTCCCAAACTTCTACTTCATATAAATGGTAATGGTCGCTCTTAAGCAGCTCAACCAGCTTATTCCAAACCCAGACGCTGATATTTTCTGCAGAAGGCACCGGAAGAATATCATTCAGGCAGGCGTGGTCCAAATGTGCCAGCACCTCTTCCTTCACCAGATTCTTCAGCTTAATGAAATCAATAACCATACCCTCGTGGTCGGGAGTGCCCTCCACCTTTACCACCAGCTTATAGGTATGCCCGTGCAAATGCTCGCACTTGCCGTTATACGCAGGCAGATAATGCGCAGCGTCAAAATCAAATTCCTTAATAATTATCATTTATACTCTCCTCCATAAAGGGTTAAATCAGCAAAGCCGTTCTGGCGCAGAGCCTCATAAGCCACAATCGCCACGGAATTGGACAAATTCAAAGAGCGTGCATCCTCAATCATCGGAATACGGATGCAGCTTTCGGGATATTCGTGCAGCAAGGTTTCCGGCAGACCGGCAGTTTCCTTGCCGAAAATCAGCAGGCTGTCCTGAGCATACTGCACATCGGCATAAGAGCTGTGTGCCTTCGTCGTCAGGAAATACTTGGGGTTATCCTTATATTTTTCCAGCACCTCGTAAACGCTGTCATAATAATGGATATCAACAAGATGCCAATAATCCAGGCCTGCACGCTTCAAATATTTATCCTCCACGGAAAAACCAAGCGGACGGACCAAATGCAGGTGACAGCCTGTTGCTGCGCACAGACGTGCAATATTGCCGGTATTGCCGGGAATTTCCGGTTCAACTAAAACTATATGCATTTTACTGAATGCCTCCTCAGCTGACTGCTGCGCAGTCATTAATTTATTTTTGCTCCTGCAGTATTTCAGAAACCCTCTGCTTCATACTGCGCTTCTTTTTATTCTTTTCCTTAACCGGTTCAGCCGGTGCAGGCTTAATCTCCTCCACAGGCTGCTGTGCCAGGATTTTCTGATAGGTAGCCATAATCTTTTCGCAATACAGCGAGCCCATCGCCCAAGTACCGTTCAAACCGTACCAGGTGTTGACAACACCGCGCTCCAAGCGGATATTATGCGCCAGATCATAGCGCGGATCGACAATATCGGTTGAAGGGCGCTTCGTCTGCGTATAAGCCAGCAGATGCTGGATATGCGCACGCACGCCCAGCTGCGGTGTAGCAAAGGACGCACCGCGCACACCGCCGCCGATAGTACCGAGGCCGCAGAAATTATTCTGATGATGCAGCACATCACCGCCATAGCGGTAGGCACCGGTTTCCACCAACGATTGCGCCAGGGCAAGGTCCGGACGCACGTTTTCACGCTTAGCCTCCTGCCAGTACAAATCGACAAGCTCCTCCACCGGGCAGGCCAGCTTCACAGCCGGGTTGGCCGCCAAAATATAGGCAATAGCCTGCGCCTTGCTGGCAATCGCCTCACCGTAAATAGCGATATTACGGTAATCATCCGGCAGCTGTGTCCCGGAAAAATAGAATTTGCCATCCTTCTCCTGTAGCAGCGACGGACGTGGAGCAGCAGGAACCTTTATCGTACCGGCCGGCGGTTTAGCCACCGGTTTGGTAGATACTACAATTTTATCCTTTTCCTGAGTTATTTGGACACCGCGCTGCTTTTTGTTCAGCAGCTTCTTATCCTTTTTATCAGCGATAATCGTCTGCTTGGAGGCCGGTGCTTCATCAGCGACCTCGCGCACAGTTGCCGCACACACGCCGGCGTACAGCGACAGGCCCAGCAGAACACTCGCAAAAGTAATTTTTTTATATTTCATAGCGCATTACTCCTATATATATATCACGCTATCAATTTTACCGCACATAAGGCAAAATTGTAAAGTTTTTCCCACCCCTGCAGTGAGGAATTCACAAAAAAGTAGATTTAAGCTATAATATTTATAAGATAACAGTCAAGCGCTATCTTATTTAATATCAAGCAGCAATCAGCTTGTCAAATTAAGGAGGGAAAATTATGTCCGCAAAATTCCATTTCATCAACCATGCCTGCTTTATTTTGGAAAAAAATAATTCCGCTATTATCTTCGACCCGTATCTGGACGATAATCCGGAAGGACTCACTGCCAAAGACATTAAGGTTGATTATATTTTCGTCAGCCACGGTCACTTCGACCATTTGGGCAGTGCCTTTGAAATCGCCAAAAATTGTGACGCTACCATCATCTCCACTGCCGAAATCTGCGGTCTGGCGCAGGATGCCGGCTGCAAAGCACACGCTATGCATCTTGGCGGCACCTTTAAGTTTCCCTTCGGCAAGGTACGCCTGACGTTGGCCTTCCACGGCAGCGGCGTTCCCGGTGGTCACGCCTGCGGCATTGTCATTGATTTCTACGGCACGAAGCTGTACTTCGCCGGTGACACCGCACTCTTCAGCGATATGCAGCTGCTGCCCAAGCTCGATGCTTTTGAATACGCAGTGCTTCCTATCGGCGGCAACTTCACTATGGACCCTAACGATGCGCTTATCGCCTGCAAACTGCTGCAGGCAAAATACGTTATCCCCGTACATTACAACACCTGGCCGCCCATCGCTCAGGACGTGGAAGCCTTCAAGGCTGCCGTTGAGGACGAAACCGACAGCAAGGTGCTTATTGTAAAACCGGGCAATACTATTGATATCGATTAAAAATTAAAACTTCAAAAACTTACGCCACGAAGCGTTCTTATTCACGTCGCAGTTGCCGCAATTGTTGCACTGCGACGTTGTTTTTTCTCCGAAATATTCCAGCAGTACCTTGCGCAGGCACATGGACGTATTGCAATAATTGGTCATTTTGCTCAGCAGCTGCAGCTCGTGCTCCTTCCAGGTCAAATCCGGCTGGTCGTGGCCGATAAGATAGGTGTTGACCGCGATATCCGCCTTATCATAAAGCAGCAGACATTCCGCAGGCAGGCCGTCACGCCCTGCGCGTCCTGCCTCCTGATAGTAGCTTTCGATATCCTTGGGCATATTATAATGCACCACAAAGCGTACATCAGGCTTATCAATACCCATACCGAAGGCATTTGTTGCCACAATCATCGGTACACTGCCGCCGACGAAGGCATTTTGATTTTCGCGCCGTTCCTCCGGCGTCAGGCCCGCGTGATAGCGCAAGGCACTGAAGCCCTGGCGCCGCAAAAGCTGGGTAACGCTTTCCACCTTGTTGCGCGTAGCACAGTAAACTACGCCGCAATCCTTTTTATGCTTGCGCATAAACTCCAGCAGCGAGCGCTCCTTATCCTGCGTGCGCTGCACGGCAAAATGCAGGTTAGGCCTGTCAAAGCCCGTCACCACAATTTTTGCCTCCGGAATGCCCAAACGTTTGATGATATCACGGCGCACATCCGGTGTAGCCGTAGCAGTAAAGGCTGCTACCAGCGGCTTCGTCGGCAAGGCCTGAATAAAATCAGGAATATTATAATACTCCTTGCGGAAGCTGTGTCCCCATTGCGATACGCAGTGCGCCTCGTCCACTGCCACCATGGTAATATAAGCCTTGCAGGCGAAATCAATAAACTGCTGGTTTACCAATCGCTCCGGTGCCACATACAAAAATTTGCACTGCTTATTAAGCGCAGCGTGCAGCACTCTGCCGTATTCGTTGCTGCTCATGCTGCTGTCAAGATAAGCTGCCGGAATACCGCGGGCCGTCAGCGACTCTGCCTGATCCTTCATCAGCGATATCAGCGGCGAGATTACCAGCGTCACGCCCTTCAGCAGCAGCGAAGGCAGCTGAAAGCAGATACTCTTGCCTGCACCTGTAGGAAGCACTGCCAACACAGGCTGTCCGTGTAATATTTCACTTATAATTTCTTCCTGCCCTGTGCGGAAGCTGCTGTAGCCATAAAAATGCAGCAGCGCGCGGTGCAGAAAATCACTGTCTATAATACGTGCCATAAAGCTCCCTTGCTTCGAATAATTGATATTGTAAAAAGTATAGCATATAAGCACTTTTATGTAAAATAACTTTCGTTTTTTCTATGATTGGCTAATAAAAAACAGGTACAGCCTAAGCTGTACCTGAATTTGTTACTTCAAGCGTCTAATTAGTGTTTACGTGCGTTGAAGCATTCGCGGCAGTAAACCGGACGATCGCTGGGTTTGAACGGCACCATGGTCTCTTTACCGCATTCAGCGCAAACTGCGGGGAACATTTCGCGTTGCGGACGGTCGTTTTGTACGCCCATGCGTTGTTTGCGTGCTTGACGGCAAGCCGGACAGCGGCGCGGTTCGTTAGTGAAGCCTTTTTCTTCGTAGAACTCTTGCTCGGAAGCAGTGAATACGAATTCGTTGCCGCACTCGCAGCAGGTTAAAGTCTTGTCTTCTTTCATTGTTTAATCACTCCTAATCATAGATAGAACATACCCCAAAGAACGCATTAAGATGTTTACCTTGGCTTCCCCATGTCATCTATGATAGAAGAAGTTAGGAACTTAAACGGACCACTGAGATACACCACTTACAGTATATAGTAAGCGCCTGTAAAAGTCAATCTTAGTTTATCAAAAATGCGTAAATTCTTTAATAAGAAACTTTTCATTTCTCAACATATCCCAAAATCCGCTTATTAACAGTGCTCACGATAAAAGCTTGCGGGTAAAATTAATGGTGCAGCACCGATAAGTTTACAACAAAAATTATGACAGCCTTTGCTGTTTTCACAGCCTGATAGCAAAACCGCGCCAGCTTTTCAGCTCTGCGCGGTTTTCGAACTTCAATTTTTATTTATGCAGCCAGTTTACAGAGCTTCCCTGCTCTCTGGCAAAGTGAGCATCATTGATGGTTTCCGCAATAATATTGCCCTGCCAGTCATTCAGCGTGCTGACAGAAACATTATGCACACTCAGCTTCCACAGATTGTTCAGGGGGATGTCCAAAAGCAGGCACAGCTGCACGCGGATAATACCGCCATGCGATACAATCGCGATATTTTTCTCGTGGCCTTCACGCTCGAAGATATAGTCAAAGGCCGCCTGACAGCGATGCGCTACATCATGAAAGCTTTCGCCCTGCGGCGGAATCCATTCGCCCGGACGCGTCAGGAAATCATCCATCTCCTTAGGCCAGCGGCGGCTGATTTCCGCATATTCCAGGCCCTCCCAGGCACCGAAGCTTACCTCCTGCAGTAAATCCAGCGGCTGATAGGACATATTTTTGCTCATAGCCAGCGGTGCTGCCGTCATGCAGGCACGCAGCATAGAGCTGCAGTAAATTTTATCAACCGGCAGATGCTGCATATAGGCAGCCAGCTTCTCAGACTGCGCCAGGCCTTTGCCGTTCAGCGGCATGTTGATGCGTCCCTGAAAGCGGTGTCCCTTGTTGCTGTCCGTTTCACCGTGACGGATTAAATATATTCTACCCATTAAGCCTTCGCTCCTTTTTTAGATTGCTCTGCCAGGGAAAATTCCTTCATCTCCGCATGTACGCCTGCTTCCTCAAAGGTTTCCATTTCCTTGTAGGCCTTGATGCCGGCATTGAACAGCGTAAAGCAGACAGCAGCTCCCTCACCGGCGCCGTCGGGAATGTTCAGGCGCAGCGGTGCCGTAAGCCCCAGCTCCTGCAGGCATTCTTCCGCTCCCGGCTCTGCGGAAACGTGACCGGCAAAGCAGTAATCCAGCACGGCAGGTGCCATATCCGCTGCCTTTTTGGCAGCCTTGCAGACAGCAACACCGTCCAGCATTACCGGCACCTTCATTGCTGCAGCCTGCAGCAGAGCACCAGTCATTGCAGTGCGTACCATCTCATTATCAGGATTGGAAAGACAGCCGAAGCCCAACAGCTCTAATCCCTTCTCATGTACCAGCTCCTGCACCAGGGCAGCGCCCTCTTCCAGAGCGTCAGCCTCCTCCTCCAAGGTTACGAGCAGAGCCACGGCCTTCGCACCGGTTTCTGCAGCCAGCACATTCACCGGCCATTTAGCGTGCATAATTTTTTCGGCCTGAGCAGCCTCTTCGATACCGCACCACACCAGCAAATCGCGTTTAGGATAATCTAAATCCTCTTTTTCATAAATGCCCTTGATACCGCAATAGCGCGAGGTCATTTCTTCCAGCTTGGCCAGACTGCCGACCGGCTTGATCAGATTATCAAAGCGTGTCTGCGCCAGCTTCATACAACCTCTGTCCGCAGGCACAATCTTTTGGATTATTTCTTCTATATGCATAGCATTTTTCCTTTCTGTCTCTTTATAATTAGGCAAAATATTGCCGGGGAAATATATCAGATTATATAGGTTGCGAGCATCAGGTAAACCACAACGCCGCATTCCGTCAAAAAGCCGTAGGTATCACCGGTAAGGCCGCCCAGCTGACCGCTGAGGAAATGCGCAATGCACTGGCAGATAACAAAGGCCGCTATTGCCGTATACAGATATGGCAAACCGCAGGCTGCGACAAGCGCCAGACAAAGAGCAAAGGCAATATAGGTATACATCGGCTTGGCATAGGCCTTAAACATATGACCGATACCTGTTTTGCGTGCATACTTGTAGTTGACGATGTAGGTAACCATAAAGGTACGCGTTGCTACAAAAACCGCAACCAAAGCAAACGACAGCTTTACCGGCGGCAGCGTAGTATAGGCAGCCACCTTCAGCATCACGAGGCAGACAAGCGCGATAACGGCATTGGAGCCTACGTGGCTGTCCTTCATGATTTCCAGCATACGCTCACGGTCACGGGCGCTGAAAACACCGTCGGAGGTATCCATAAAGCCGTCATACATCAGTGCGCCGATAATAATCAGCTCCGCCAGCACCAGCATCACCGCACGCATTAAATCAGGTGTGTGCAGATAATACAGGCCGTAATTTACCGCACCCATAAAAACGCCCATTACCAGGCCGACCAAAGGGAAGTACGGCACGCTGCGGCTGAAATCGTCATCATGCCAATCAGTGCGGTTGGAAAAGCGGATTCTGGTCAAAAATTCCAGACAAGTTACAAAATCACGCATCACATCACCTGCTTAAATGATTATACACATCCATCGCTGCCTGCAGCACAACAATAGCCAAGGAAGCACCGGTACCCTCGCCCAGGCGCATACCGGCATCCACAATCGGATAAAGCTGCATCAGCTCCAACATTTTCTTGTGGGAAATATCGCTGCTCAGATGCGAGCAAAGCATATAATCGCGGCACTGCGGATAGAGGCCGTAGGCCAGCAGTGCTGCAGCCGTGGCATTGACACCGTCAACCATTGTCGGTACACGGCGGCGGGCTGCGCCGATAATAACACCGGCCAGACCTGCGTGGTCATAGCCGCCGACCTTACAGAGTATATCCATCGCATCACCCTGCTTCGGCATATTTTTAGCCAGGCCGTCGATAACAACCTGACGCTTAATCTTCATGCGTTCGTCATTAATACCGCTGCCGCGGCCGACAGTCAGCTGCGGATCCAGTCCCAGAAACGCGCTGGCAATAGCGGAGGTAGAGGTTGTATTGCCGATACCCATTTCACCGGTATAAAGCATATTGTAGCCTTGGTCGATGCACATATCAGCCATTTCCATGCCAACGGCAATAGCCTTTTCCGCCTGCTCGCGCGTCATCGCCGGTCCCTGGGTGAAGTCATTTGTTCCCCAGGCTACCTTTTTTTGATAAACCTTGGGCAAATCGCTCAAATCAAAGGCAGTGCCTACATCGCAGACGAAAACATCGGCGTGCGCATGACGTGCCAGCACGGTGGCTCCGGCAGTACCGCGCATATAGCCGTTAATCATCTGGCGCGTAACCTCCTGCGGATAAGCGCTGACACCGTATTTGGCAATACCGTGATCACCGCACATCAGAACCATCGCCGTCTTTAATTTATCCGGTAAATCCTTGCCGAGCATACCTGCAAGGTCTACAACCATATCCTCCAGCTTGCCCAAGTTGGCTGCCGGCTTGTCTATCTTAGCGTAGCCTGCCCGCACTTCCTGCATACGTTCTTCATCCAGGGCAGGTATCATGATTTTTTCCATATCAGTCGTTATTCTCCTTCATCCTCAAATTTAAAAGCCAATTTTTTTACGTCAACGGCCTGACCAGCTACACAATAATAAACGTGGTCAGCCTCCTTCGCCACACGCTGGTTAACCCAGCCGGCAAGGTCACGGTATTCACGCGCCATCTGATTATCCGGCACAATACCGCTGCCCACCTCGTTCGTAACAAAGACAACGATTTTGCCGCAATTACGTGCTGCTGCCAGCACCTTGTCAATTTCGTCAAATACTACCTGACAGCGCTCAAGGAATTCACCCTCCGGCGCTTCCTTGCCGTAAATCAGATTACACATATAAACAGTCAGGCAATCAAACAGAACCGCTCCTGTTTCCGCAGACAGAGCTTCAAGCGTGCGCTCCGCATGATAAGGCGCTTCGTGATTAATCCAACGCGCATCACGGCGCTGACGGTGCAGACGCACGCGCTCCGCCATTTCCTCATCTAAGATTTCTGCCGTAGCAACGTAATCGCATTTGGGAGAATAATGCAATACATAGCGTTCTGCAAATTCGCTTTTGCCACTGCGGGCTCCGCCGGTAACCATAATGATTTTTCCAGGCATATTTCAACCTCCCTTCGTTTTTGTAAGCTGCATGCTTTTCATTTTATGCATATATGAAAAAAGCTCCCTTGCGGGAGATTCACAAAATGCAGATGCAGCCAAAAATTCTATATTTACGCATACCAAAGCCAGCCTATCTCCCGTAGGCTCCGAGCTTCGTAACAGGCAGGTCTCCTGGCTTAGCTTCATCGCCCTCAGCGCCTTCCCAACTTGCGTCAGTGACATAATTGCCTGGGCTCCGCTTACAGTAGCGGGACTGCTCCGGATTCTCACCGGCATTCCCTTTTCAGCACCGACCTCAACCGGCGCACCTGTCAAAAAAATTCCAAGTATATATATTCGACAGCAATTCCTATAATCCTGCTAAGGCACAAAAAAAGAGCTGCCTAAGCAGCTCTTTCAGGAATTTCGTTATTTTGCGTAATCAACAGCACGGGTTTCGCGGATGATAACAACCTTGATCTGACCTGGATATTCCATTTCAGCTTCAATCTTCTTGGAGACATCGCGTGCCAGAAGCACAGCGGAAGCATCATCGATAACATCCGGCTTAACCATAATGCGGATTTCGCGGCCAGCCTGTACGGCATAGCATTTTTCAACGCCCTCAAAGGACTCAGAAATTTCTTCCAATCGAGTTAAGCGCTTCAGGTAGCTTTCCAGAGTTTCGCGTCTTGCACCCGGGCGGGCAGCAGATACTGCGTCAGCAGCAGATACCAGAACAGCTTCAACACTCTTAGGCTCGCAGTCACCATGATGCGCCAAAATAGCATTGACAATCAAGTCGGACTCACGGAACTTCTTGGCGATTTCGCCGCCGATTTCAACGTGAGAGCCTTCCATTTCATGGTCGATGGCCTTGCCAATATCATGCAGCAGGCCGGCACGCTTAGCCAGAACAACGTCAACACCAAGCTCAGAAGCCATTACACCTGCAAGGTTGGCAACCTCAACAGAATGGTTCAGGACATTCTGACCATAGCTGGTACGATATTTCAGGCGGCCCAGCAGCTTAATCAGTTCGGGATGCAGGCCATGCACACCAACTGCAAAGGTAGCCTGTTCGCCGGCTTCCTTAATCTTCTGCTCAACCTCTTTTTGTGCCTTTTCAACCATTTCCTCAATGCGGGACGGATGAATACGACCATCATTAATCAATTTTTCCAAAGCGATACGGGCAACCTCGCGGCGTACCGGATCGAAGCCGGAAATAATAACAGCCTCCGGAGTATCATCGATAATCAAATCGATGCCGGTAAGGGTTTCCAGAGTACGGATGTTACGGCCTTCACGACCGATAATGCGGCCCTTCATTTCATCGTTAGGCAGGCCTACTACGGAAACGGTTGTTTCCGCTACATGGTCTGCTGCACAACGCTGAATTGCCAGGGAAATAATTTCTCTTGCCTTGCGGTCCGCTTCATCTTTTGCCTGTTGCTCCAGATCCTTAACCATCATAGCAGATTCATGCTTAACCTCGTCCTCGAGGGATTGCAGCAGCTCCTGCTTTGCTTCGTCACTGGTCAGTCCGGAAATACGCTCCAGTTCAACCTGACGTTTTTCCAGCATTGCCTCAGCCTTCTCCTGAGCAGCGTTCAGGCGCTGTTCCTTGGAAGCCAGCTTTTCTTCTTTGCGTTCGAAGGATTCGATTTTACGGTCCAGATTTTCTTCTTTTTGCAGCAGACGACGTTCCTGACGCTGCAGGTCATTACGTCTGTCTTTATTTTCACGCTCCATATCGGAACGAAGACGATGGATTTCTTCTTTAGCCTCCATCATGATTTCTTTGCGTTTTGCTTCGCCGGTCTGCTCCGCATCCTGTACAATACGGATAGCCTGCTCTTCTGCAGTAGCAATTTTACCTTCAGCAACATTTTTGCGAACCAGATAACCTACTGCACCGCCAGCCAGACCAACGACAACAGCTGTACCGATAATTTCTAAAATCGTCCTCACCTCCTAAAATTAGATTTTTCCAAGATTTTTTTGCACAGTAACAGCAGGCGCCTGCTTGCGTCTGCTATAGATGTCCTTATTCCGTTGAATCTATAATAAATCACTGTATTATCTATTCTGAAATAGGGCAAAAAATAAGGCAACCGCTTTACGCGTCGCCTCGTGAAAATCGTTGATATTAACACGATTGGATAACTACATTATAGTGTATATTTAACAAAATTGTCAAGTTTAACCGCTATATATTGTCTGAAAAATGCAATTTACCCAATATAATGTGCACATATCTTGATGAAAAGCCACGGGCCGCCATAAAGCGTCCTGCAGCCGCATATATTTTTTTGTTGTCAGTTTCTGCTGTTAGCTTGCGCTGATTGCGCTGCACGAAAAGCTGTGCCGCGTTCTCCGCCTGCTGCTCTTCAATGTCAGGCGTAAAGCGTTCCATAATCTCCGCAGCCACGTCTGGGCGTATGCCGCGCTTGGTCAGCTCCAGCTGCAGATGCTGTCTGCCGTAATAGCGTTTGGCCAGCCAGGCCTCGTACACCCTTTGGGCGTAACGCTCCTCGTTCAGCAGACCGTAATCCTCCAGCTTGGCCACCGCCTCCAGAGCCTGTGACTTAGTTGCACCCTTGCGCTGCAAGCGCTCCAGCATATCCTTATGGCTGTAATCGCGGTAAGACAATAAATCCAGCGCGCAGTCATAAGCCTGCTGCGCGCTGGTAAAGCCTTCTTCCTTTTTCTTATTCCTTAAAGATCGACTCCACATCCTGCAACGGCTCCTCAGCTGCTTCCTTATTATCGCTCTTGGCAATCGTCACTGCGCGGATTTTAGCTTCAATTTCGTTGGCAATTTCCGGATTTTCGCGCAAATAGTCTTTAACCTTTTCCTTGCCCTGACCTAAACGGATATCGCCATAGGAATACCAGGCACCGCTCTTGTTGATAATTTCAAGGTCTGCACCAAGATCAACAAGGCAGCCCTCATGGGAAATGCCCTTGCCATACATAATATCAAACTCTGCCTGTCTGAACGGAGGTGCTACCTTGTTTTTGACAACCTTGACACGGGTGCGGCTGCCAATTACATCGTTGCCGTTTTTCAGCGTATCAATACGACGTACATCCATACGGACGGTAGAGTAGAATTTCAGTGCGCGGCCACCGGTAGTTGTTTCCGGATTACCGAACATAACGCCAACCTTTTCACGGATCTGATTGATGAAAATAGTAGCACATTTGGATTTGGAAATCAGACCTGTCAGCTTACGCAGAGCCTGGCTCATCAGACGTGCCTGCAGGCCAACATGGGAATCACCCATCTCGCCTTCGATTTCTGCACGCGGAACCAAAGCGGCAACGGAGTCAATAACGATAATATCAATAGCGCCGCTGCGTACCAAGGCGTCAGCAATTTCCAATGCCTGCTCACCATTATCCGGCTGAGAAATCAGCAGATCGTCAATATCTACACCCAGATGACGGGCATACTCCGGATCAAGTGCATGCTCCGCATCGATAAATGCTGCATAGCCGCCCATTTTCTGAGCTTCAGCAATCATATGCAATGCAACAGTAGTTTTACCGGAAGATTCAGGACCGTAAATCTCAATAACACGTCCACGCGGAATACCACCGACACCAAGAGCAATATCCAGGGATAAAGCACCTGTAGGGATAACCTCAATATTCATCTTGGAACTTGCTTCGCCCAGCATCATAATGCTGCCCTTGCCAAAATCCTTTTCAATCTGGTGCATCGCCATGTCTAAGGCTTTCTTTTTATCTGCGTCCATCTGCTTGCCTCCTAATATATAAATGTGAACGTACCCCCGTCTATAGAGGCGGAAGCTTCCTGCTTCAACGAGAATAGCACTACTAACTCCGAAGAATTATGGCGACTTACACTCT
>NZ_FR892752.1 GCF_000434895.1 Phascolarctobacterium succinatutens CAG:287 | reverse complement strand
TTATTTTTTGTTCAAGTTGATTATACAATCTACCCTTATTTTTTTACTTTACCTTCGCCAAAAACACTGATCCATTGAGCAATGATACGCTCGCGATTCAGCAAAATATATTTTCTGATTTGGCGAAGCTCATTATCCGGAATTTTTCCGTTATTATTGGCTAATTCTGCTCCATCACTGGTAATCCAAAACTTGGTGGCATTAGGTGTTTGAGTGCCTTTAGCAACATGAACATGTATTGGCTCCATGTTTTCATTAGCCCAAAAATAAAACACATACCCTAAGAAACCTGCTAATATTTTAGGCAATTTGCTTACTCTCCTTTGCCATTTCCCACATAAGTAAAAGATTATCTGCTGCGAAGCTCTCAATCCAATAAAGCTCGTCCTCACTAAAGCCAAAAGCCTTGATAAACTTTTTGTCAGGCATAATAATTTCAGCGAAATCAAAACCATTATTATTGTTGGGACGTTCAAATCTTACGCAAATATATTCCTTGTATTCTTCATCTATAATGTCGCTGGTAGTGACTGTAATGCCGTTGAACATGCAGTAGTAATGCTTGTTGGTACACATAGGCGCACAACTCCTTTCAATGAGCTTATTTAATTATATTATAGCGTAGCAGGGGTGAATAGTAAATAGAAGAATATCTCCCCATCACCTCCACACTTAATTCACAATAATTTTATATTTTCTTTTAGTAACCTATGCTATAATATGCTTAGAAAGTGAAAATGAGGTGATTATCATGCGTAAATTTACAGCCTTACTATTAGCTGCCTTAGTGCTTGTAGGCGCCAATACAGCTCTTGCTGATAAAACCATAACCTTAGATAAGGATACCAAGCTGGTGCCGCAGGGCTGGACGGTAGCCGACGATATCAAGTTCAAGAAGAATACTGTTGTAAAGATAAACGATGACGGTCAGGTTATCGAGGGCGTGCTGGCAAGCGCCACCTATCTGCGTCCTGCAGGATGGGAGAGCCTGGCGAGCAACTATTATTATGTGGAGCGCAGTGCGCCGTTCTTCCCGCCGCGCTTCTTCTACCATCCGTATCGCCCGGGGCTGGTGATTCCTGCCGACGGTCATGTGCGCTACATGGGCAACAAGTCCGTGACCTTTGCTAAGGACGGCACTGTGCTCAGCGGTGTGATTGATAATGACGTTATCCTGCAGCTGAGCGATAACGGCTACGGCTTTGTGCGCTTTAAAAATGACAATCTGCTGACTTTTGATACAGATGGCAGGGTTATAAACGGTACACTGGCGGAGGCAACGAAGCTGCGTCCGCTTGGCTGGCAGCACAACCTGCAGGATGAAAGCGCCGGTTTTGTTGAATTCAAGAGCGGCACAGGCATCAGCTTTGATGCGACCGGCCTTGTAACAAACGGCTCGCTGAGCAAGAAAACCCTGTGGCATAATGCCGACGGCAGCACGAAGGAGCTGGAGGCCAAGGCACCGGTTGCCTTTACTGCGGACGGAGCAAAGCAGGGTTAAGCTGATAATTTCAAAACGTTAATACCGTACAGGCTTCTGGGACGTTAGTCAGGAGGTCTGCACGGTATTTTTTTACAGGCGAGCTATGCCTAAGGATAAAATAGATTTTTTTACATCAGCGTTTGTAACAGGCGCGAAGTGTAGCCCTAAAAGCAATACTGTACAATTATGGAGTAATGAGGTATACTATATGTAGTGCGAAAGCAATATTATTATGAATTGAAAAAATTTTCTTCAAGGAGGAAACAGCATGGAAGAAACAAGACCCTTTGTAAGCTGGGACTTAGTCCACGATTTTATGGTAGACGTATTTGTTAAATACGGCGTTCCCGAAGAGGATGCACGCATTTGTACAGATGTTCTGCTGGAAAGCGACAGACGCGGTATTGAAAGCCACGGCTGCAACCGCTTCAAGCCTATTTACCTGGATCGTATTAAAAACGGCACCCTGCTGCCGAAAACCGAAATTGAAATTGTCAAGGATACTCCTTGTACTGTAGTTATGGATGCTCACAACGGCATGGGCATGGTTGCTTCTCATAAGATGATGGAAATGCTGATTGAAAAGGCTTCCAAATACGGTATGGCTGGCGGCACTATCTTTAATTCTACTCACTACGGCATTGCAGGCTACTGGACCACTATGGCTGAAAAGGCAGGCATGATCGGTATTTCCGGTACCAACGCAAGACCTTCCGTTGCTCCTACCTTCGGTGTTGAGCCGATGATGGGCACTAACCCGCTGACCTTTACTATGCCTACCGATGAGGAGTTCCCGTTCAATTTTGACTGCGCAACCAGTATTATCCAAAACGGTAAGATTGAGTTCTATGCTAGACAGGGCAAGGATACTCCGGCAGGTCTGGTAGTTGCTAAGGACGGCGGCACTATGACCGAATCCGCTACCATCCTGAAGGAAATGCGTGCAGGCAACGTTGCTCTGCTGCCGTTAGGCGGTCTGGGCGAAGAAACCGGCGGCTATAAGGGCTACGGCTTCACTACTATCGTAGAGATTCTGTCCTCCGCACTGGCAGGCGGTCCTTTCATGAAGGCACTGTCCGGTAAGGATGAAAACGGCAACAACGCTATGTATCATTTGGGCCACTTCTTCTTCGTTATCAATCCGGCGTTCTTCATGGGCGTTGACACCTTCAAGAAAACTGCCGGCGATATCTGCCGCGGTCTGCGCAATTCCACCAAGGCTCCCGGTCAGGAACGCATTTACACTGCCGGCGAGAAGGAATATATGGCTTGGCTGGATAGAAAAGACAAGGGTGTACCGGTTGGCGAATCCATTCAGAAGGAATTCATTCAGCTTAGAGATGAGCTGGGCCTGACTAAGTACAAATTCCCGTTTGAAAAATAATAGGTTCTATAATAAGTGTTGGGGTCTTGGGCTAAAATAAGATTGAGACCACCGGCACTTATTTTTTATTAAAGGCAAAAAAATAAAGCATAAGTGCTGAAAATGTAGTAAAATAATCATTGGCTAAAATAATCACAACTACAAAGGAGAACCAGTCAGCTTATGCTTCAAGACAATTATACACAAGATTTACCGATTTTTAAAGGGGTAACTGTAAAATATTTTAGAGAAAGTGAAGACAATAATAGCTACGAGGCTTTTATCGAAATGCCGGTAAAAGAACATCATTGCCCTCATTGCGGTTATATAACTACTTATATCAAAGATTACAGGTTACAGAAAGTCAAAGATTTATCTCTAGCTGGAAAGCCGTTAAAAGTTACTATCAGCAAACGCCGCCATATCTGTAAAAACTGTAACTCTACTTTTACAGAAAACAATCCGTATATCAAAAGATACTGTCATTTTCCTCAAAGGTTTTATTTTGAAGCCATCAAAGAAACCTTCAATCTACAAAGCTTTTCTGCTATAGCCAGAAGGTTTGGAACATCTGTAACAAGCATTATCAGATGGTTCGACAATATCAATTATCCCAAAGCAGAATTGCCAAGCTGGATAGCAATAGACGAATTTAAAGGTAATGCCGGCGGCGAAAAATTTCAATGCAATCTTTCCGACCCAGTAAAACATAAAATAATAGATATACTGCCTAACAGAGATTCAGAAGATCTGTGTAAACATTTCTTAGAATATCCATATGAAAAACGAGCTAAAGTAAAAAAGATAACTATGGATTTAAGCACATTATTCCGTTCCGTAGCCAAGAAAATCTTCCCAGAAGCCAAAATAATAGCGGACAAATTTCATGTCATCAGAGTAGTTATAAACAGTCTTGAGAACACCAGAAAACGCATCCAGAAAGCATTCCATGATGTTAAGAGAAAATGGTTCAAGAGAAGCCGATACTTGCTTCTTAAGCCTGAATATAAATTGACAGACGAGGATAAAATAGAATTAAATAGAATGCTAAATTCTTCACCGGAGCTTGAAAAAGCCTGGCTGCTGAAAGAAAAATTCTATGAAATTTTTAGAAAGGAAACTCGAACTGAAGCTAAAAGAGAGCTGCGAGACTGGCTCCTGTTAGCTAATCAGTTATCTGTTCCCGAATTTCAGCATTGTATTACTACTTTTACCAATTGGAGTACGGAAATAGCCAATATTGTCGGCGAAAATATTTCCAATGGTTTTATCGAAGGTAGTAATAACAAAATAAAAGTTCTGAAACGTATCAGTTTTGGGTTTCAGAACTTTAGAAGATCAAGGAACAGGATATTAAGTTTAATATAAATGTCAGAACCATTAAAAGATCAAGAAGGCCGTCTTATAAGATGTAATTATCTATATCCGGATAATAATATTCATAGATTATGTCGTTGTACAAAACCGGCTGTGCAAATTACTAAAGATGAATTTGGTAATATCCATTTTTCTTGTGAAGATCACATAGAAAAATTAAGTCATGCAGCATATTTTACAGGGAAAGAGATTTAATAGGCTCATTTGTAGTATCAGGAAACTTAGTTGACCAATCGAATCTTTCGTGAGAAATTTTTTTATTGTGCATTCTTTCGGCAGCTTCAGGATAACCTGCATATCCATATGGCTGTAAGCTGTCATTTACGGCAAATACTATAAATATATTTACACCGTCAATCTCCGGATGTTTTTCATTTATATCATCGCTCAAAGAGCAGAGCTTTGAAGGATTATTAAATGTTTTTTATCTACTTTGATAAGTAAAATATTTTCGTTGAAATTTCTGGTTGGAATACTCAAATTTATATACGAATACATGCATTCCATAACTTACTTACTCCTTACAAAAATAACTATAGCCTCTGATATATACTTGGCTATCATACCAACTATATCAGAGACTATTTAAGTTGTAAAGAGTAATTTTACAAATTTTAGGGTATTAAATTATTAAAAACCCCAAAACTTGACATAGAACCAAATAATAAGCTATAACAAAAGCCTGGGCGTTTGCTCAGGCTTTTTACGTTGGCATTATGTTGTTATTAAAGCATGAAAAAAGCCGTACGGCTTTTTTTTTACTATTACAGTAAATTTATAGCCGTACGGCTTGTTTTTAGTCTTTATTCTTGATGAAGATGAAGATCAGTCCGCTGATACCCATCAGCAGCGGGTAGAAGCAGTAGGGGATGATGGCGAAGGGGTTAAGTCCAGTGAGGCTTGCCGCAGCCAGAAGCTGTGCGCCGTAGGGGATAAGTCCCTGACCCATGGAGCTGAACATATCCAGCAGAGAGGCACTGCGGCGAGGTGTTACGCCGAACTCTTCGCTGATATCCTTGGCAATAGGGCCTGCCATAACAATCGCCACAGTGTTGTTCGCAGTGCAGATATCAACAAGCAGAGCGAGAGCTGCAATACCCAGCTCACCGCCTTTGGTGCTGCTGATGCGGCTCTTGATGAAGTTCAGTACGAAATCAATACCGCCGTATTCCTTAATCAGGGTAATGATGCAGGCCACGATGATAGAAATAACGGTGATGTCATACATAGACATAATGCCGTTGCCAACGTGGGTAAACATTTTGGTAGCAGTAAACATGCCTGTTCCGAGGCCTACCAGCATACTGAGCACAGTACCGATAATAAGAATCACGAAAACGTTGACACCGCTTACGGCACCGATTAATACGAACAGATAGGGAAGAACCTTAATCAGACTGTAGTCGAGGTTACCGTTGACCTGATATTCGTTGGTGTTGCCCAAGAAGTAGAACAGACCAAGAGTGATGATTGCTGCCGGCAGGATGATTTTAAAGTTTTCACGGAACTTGTCGCGCATATCACAGCCCTGAGTTTTGACAGCAGCAATGGTGGTATCGGAAATAATAGAAAGGTTGTCACCGAACATAGCACCGCAGACTACGGCACCGGCGCAGATAGCCATCGGGAAGCCGGTTTTGTCGCTGATGCCTGCAGCAATCGGAGCAAGTGCGGTAATAGTGCCTACGGAAGTACCCATAGAAATGGAAATAAAGCAGCCGATAGCGAAAAGGCCTGCAACCGCCATGTTGCCCGGCAGAATGGAAAGGCCGAGGTTAACAGTGCTTTCTACACCGCCTGCAGCGCGGACAGCGCCGGAAAAGGCACCTGCGGCGAGGAAGATGAGGCACATGGTGAGAATGTTTTCGTCACCTACGCCGGTAGAAGCAAGACGCAGCTTCTGTACAAAGCTGAGCTTTTTGTTTTGCAGGAAGGCTATGATTAAAGCAATTAAAAAGCCTACAATCGCAGGCATGCTGTAAAAATTCTCGGTAATCAGGCCTGAGCCTATAAAGAACAGCAGAAAGACTGCGATAGGCAGCAGAGCGATGGCACGCCCCTTGGAATGGTTGTTGGTCATAAACAGAATCTCCTTTTATATAATTTTCAGCTTTTTCTATTATATCAATTAAATTTTTAGTATGCAAGGAAGATTGATGAAGGATTGCTAAAAGAATAACAAAAAACCTCAGCTGCATTGCTGCAACTGAGACAAACCGGCAGGCAGAAGCTTATAAATCTTTCGTCTTGAATTCTTCGTAGCCTTCGTACATATAGCTTGCATCAATACCCTTCATATAAACCTCGCGGTCATCAATATGCTCGGTCAGGGCGTTCTTTAAGAGAAACTTGATTTCCAGGTCCTTAATCGGGCTGCGCTCCATAGCGGACAAATAATCTTCCTTATTAACCTTGCTCCAATCAATAACCAGCTGCAGCTCTTTCTTCAAAATAAGATCAAGCCAGATGCGCGTACTGCGGCCGTTTCCCTCACGAAAGGGGTGAGCGACATTCATTTCAACATATTTTTCGATGATTTCGTCGAAAGTGCTTTGCGGCATGCGCTCAATCTGCTTCAACGCATCGAGCAGATACATGGCCGGAACAAAGCGAAAGCCGCCTTTGGCGATGTTTACGGAACGGACCTTGCCTGCAAAATCGTAAATATCCATAAAAAGTTGCTTATGAATCACCTGCAGCGTTTTGAATGTGCCTGGCTCCAGCTTGTCCAGCATACCGCTTTCAAAAAGCTCTAACGCACGCTTTTTGCTTAAGCGCTCTTCCTGAGTTGCCAGCTCGGCGGAGCTGGTGATGCCTAATTTATTTTCCAAAGTCATAGTATAGATACCTCGTTGGTAATAGTGATGTACTTATTATATCATAAATCAATTTCAGGAAAAACAAAAAGCTCCGAACTCCTAAAAGTTCGAAGCTTTAACTTCTTGGCTCCCCGAGTAGGACTCGAACCTACGACGCCCTGATTAACAGTCAGGTGTTCTACCGGCTGAACTATCGGGGAATATTTTGTAATGTTTTGTGTTGCTCAACATCACGAGTGTTATTATACTAAGTCCACACGCATTTGTCAACACTTTTTTTGAACTTTTTTATGACTTTTTCAGAAAAAGTTTTCCAAAGTCGTCAAGCCGATTTGTTTAAGCAACAAAAACCGCTCAACCATGCGTGTTTTAGGCTTTTACTTTAACTACGATTTTTTGTACGTTGCTGGCGATTTTTTCTACAGAACAATTAGGTCTGTGTAATTCCCACGGGAAAAAAATTGCAAAATCACCGGAATTTAATACTGTGCAGTTTTTCTCCTGCGGGTCAGCGTAAAAAATTACGTCCTCTTTTTCTGCTTTATTTTCTGTTTCTACACAATCAGCTGTCAGCGGTGTATACCAAATTGTTTCCTCACCGCGAGCAACAAACTGTACATCAATATAATCGTTATGCTTTTCCGGACGGCGTTCAGCCTTAGGCTCGGTATCATATGTATTGACGCGGGCGAAAACATTACGTCCGTCAATTTCATATTCACCGTTTTCTACCTTGCTGAAATCAGTCGCAGCAACGTAAGCCAGTGCTTTTTGCAAACGCTCGCTTACATACGGCAGCAGCTTTTCAATATCTTTTTTATTTCCTTGCAGCATAATTATTTTCCTCCTCTATCGTTGACGAAAGCATTGTTGATTGTTATAATATATGTAGGTTGGTCTGACGAGTGGTTCCGTCAGCTCTTCCCATAAAAATTGTTTTATTGAAGAAAAGGCTGGCGGTCATATGTCGGTCTTTTTCTTTTCTGTAATGTTACTTACAAGCCAAGATAATGGTCGCAACAAGAATGCCGAAAGCAATCATAAGACTTAAGGCTTCGTACACCCGCATAGCTCCCACCTCCCTTGAGGGGCAGCCAACGTTCGTCAGACCATTATCATTATACCAAAACTAAACTAATAAAGCGAGGTTTTTATGAGCTACTTAAATGTCACCAATGTTTCCCATTCCTTTGGCGGCCGCCAGATTTTAGAAAACGTTTCCTTTAAACTCCTGCGCGGTGAGCACGTAGGTCTTGTTGGCGCTAACGGCGAAGGCAAATCCACCTTTTTGAATATCGTAACCGGTCACGTACTGCCTGACGAAGGCAAGGTTGAATGGCCCGGTAAGGTTACCGTCGGTTATCTGGACCAGCAAAGCACCCTGGAAAAGGGCATGACTATCCGCGAGGTTCTGCGTACTGCTTTTGACGGCATGTATGCTATGGAGCAGCAGATGCTGGAGCTGTACGATAAAATGGGCGATGCTTCTCCCGAAGAGCTTGATAAAATGATGAACACCGTCGGTGAAATCCAATCTGAACTGGAGCACAGCGGTTTCTATTCCTTAGACAGCAAAATCGAAGAGTTCGCCAACGGCCTCGGTCTTGGCAGCATCGGTCTGGATAAAGACGTCAGCGAGCTTTCCGGCGGTCAGCGCAGCAAGGTTCTGCTTACTAAGCTGCTGCTGCAGAACTCCCAAATTCTGCTGCTGGACGAGCCTACCAACTATCTGGACGTTGAACATATCGAATGGCTCACCAAGTTCCTGCAGAACTACGAGCATGCCTTTATTCTGATTTCCCATGACATTCCCTTCCTCAATAAGGTTGTCAATGTTATCTATCATCTGGAAAATTGCGAGCTTACCCGTTACAGCGGTGACTACGACAAATTCCAGGAAATGTACGCTATCTATCAATCACAGAAGGCTGCAGCCTACGAGCGTCAGCAACAGGAGGTTGCTAAGCTGGAGGACTTCATCGCCCGTAATAAGGCACGTGTTGCTACCACTAATATGGCAAAAAGCCGCCAACGCAAGCTGGATAAGATGGAAATGATTGAAAAACCGCGTGAAAAGCTGAAACCAACCTTCAAATTCACCGAAGCACGCACTCCCAGCCGCTTCATCATAGAAGCCAAGGATTTGGTGCTTGGCTACGACAGCCCGCTCACCCGTCCTGTTACCTTTAATCTGGAGCGCGGACAAAAAATCGCTATCCGCGGTGTCAACGGCTTAGGTAAAACCACCCTGCTGAAAACTATTTTAGGCATCATTCCGCCTGTCAGCGGCAAAGTCGAGCTGGGTGAATTCCTGGAGCCCGGCTATTTTGAGCAGGAGGAACGCGAAAAGAACGAGAATACTGCTCTCGATGATGTTTGGAACGAATATCCCGGCCTGACTAACTACGAGGTGCGTGCTGCACTCGCAGGCTGCGGTCTGACTAATGAGCACATCACCAGTAAGGTTTTCGTACTCAGCGGCGGTGAGGCTGCCAAGGTGCGCCTGTGCAAGCTGATGCTGAAGGATGTCAACTGGCTGGTACTTGACGAACCTACCAACCATCTTGATGTTGACGCAAAAGACGAGCTGAAGCGTGCACTGAAGGAATTCAAGGGCAGCGTTCTGCTGGTTTCCCACGAACCGGAATTCTACGAGGACTGGGTAGATAAGGTTTGGAACATCGAAGACTGGACCACTAAGATTATTTAATATTGTAAGCATAAGATACAAAAGCGTTCTGCCGTAATTTTGCGGCAGAACGCTTTTTACTTGCAGCAGCTTTTTCAGCGTACACGCTTCTTAAAAATCTTAAATAAATCCGGCTTTTCCTCAGACATAAATTGATAACCCGGTGCCAAAAGTGCGGCACGCTCGCGTGCCGCCTCCAGATCATGAAATACATCCCATTTGGAGGCTACCAGCTGCTTGCCGTACTGACGCAGCAAATACGCCGGATGGTAGGTAGCAATGCAGTCAAAGCCCTGCTCCGTGCGGAACCACATGCCGCGGTCGCGCGTAATGCGCATATCGGGACGTCCCAACCAATGCAGCGCCACGCTGCCCAAGGCCACGATTACCTTAGGCTGAATAATCTCCAGCTCACGCTGCAGCCACTGCTTAGCGCAAAAATCTGCTTCGGCAATATCCGGTGTACGGTTATTCTTCGGTCTACATTTGATCACGTTCGTAGTCAATACTCTGTCACGCGTCATCTTGGCTGCCCACAGAGCCTTGTCCAGTAATTGTCCGGACGGCCCGATTAAAGGACAGCCGTAATCATCCTCGACCTGGCCGGGGCCCTCTCCTACAAAAACAATCGGGCTTTCGGGATTACCATACCAGCCAACAGGTGCAATAGCATCCTGACGTAAGGGGCAGGCTTGACAGTTTGCCAGCTCGCCCTCCAATTCACTTAAATCCATATCCTCATCCTCCACTATTTTAACGTTCTAATATCCCAAGATAGCTTCATGCTGCGTTACGATAAACGGCAACTGCTCGCACAGGGCTTCGCGTGCCTGCCATAGGTTCTCACCCGCAGCCTGAATATTGCCGACAGCCGGCGATACCTTGCGTCCGAAAGCGCCAAGCGTCAGCATGCGACCATTTTTATCAAACAACCCTTGCTCCAACGTCAGATACCAATAGCCCTCCTTAGGAGCCTGACTGCCATCCATCCCGCAGACTAGCATATATTCTGCACCGGCCTCATTGCTGAGCTTCAGTAAATCCTGCGTTGTGTAGGCATCCTTGGGCAGATTACGTTCCATAATAATATAGCTTGGCAACATTTTGCGATATTCGTCAAGCACAAAACGTTTGATATCCGTTACATAGGCCAGTTTTTTCAAGCTGTCGGAAGTATTTACCCAAACCGCAACCACCGGCTGCTTCGTAATTTTTCTATCTGTAACAGGCTCCAATCTTCCCATGCTTATCTGTCTGTCACGCTCTTTATAGTATTCGCTGATACTGTAATCAAAATACATAGCCATAGCATGCTGCAGATTGCTGATTTTGTTGGAAAGGCTGTACTTCACAGGCTCGCCGAACTGCTTATAGCCGCCGAAAAACGTCTGCAGGCTGCCGGGAACAGGGTCCGCCGTGTTGCTGATACGTAGCAGCTTAATCTTATCACCGTACTGCTCCGCAAAGGCGCTGTTGCCAACTGCCGGAGCGCCAAAGGTTATAACAACAAACTTTTCCTTAGGCATTCCCAAGCTCGCTAAACGCTCGCCCAACAGTGTTGCTGCCGCTCCGCCAAGGCTGTGACCTGTAAGCACCAGATAAGCATCAGGATCCTCGCTTACGCGCTTGAAAAGGCCCCTCAGCTTGCTGTTCTCATCAACTACGCCGCTGCGCAGCACCGCATCCACATAGCTGTTAAAGCCTGCATGCACCGCCGCGCCATCCTTAGGCACAGGCTGCGCTGCCAGCTCCTGCATCTCCGCCAATGTTGAACCACCGTAATTAACCTTCTTGGTTGCAAGATTTATCTTCCAGTCACTCTTGCTGGCACTGCCGCGGAAGGTTACCAGATATATTTGCTTATTAATTTGCGGAAAATAATTTTTGGCTACAGCATAATTCAGCTCTACCTTGCCGTCATTTCCCTGCTGGCTTTCAATCTGCCAGCCATAGCTGCGCAGATAGTCAAACTCCTGGGAAGTATGCGGCAGATAAACACCCAGACAGGATGCTGCTGCGATTGTTGTAAAATAACTCTGCATGTAGGCAGAGCTTACCGGATTAGGTGACGCTGCATATGTCATCGTACCCAAGCCGAAAAACAGACATACAACTGTAAGTAAACGCATAAGCTTAAGCATTCTGCACCTCCTTGTAACATACCATTTCTATTATTATAACACAAAAGCCCGAACCTCTTGAAGAGATTCAGGCTTTTCTATATTTCTGGATACACTCTCAGACGCTTTATTGAATTTTTTCAAACTCGCCGTTATAACGGGCATTTTCCTTATCATAGACTGCAGGATCCGCATAGCGGTTAACCTTGCTGTTCAGCGTGCAAGCCTCTTTGATGCAGTCATTAACAGCATTTTTGGTGTTGATGCGCGGATCATCTTCACTGGCAATAACATAACCTGCTACACGCAGCATGCTGCTGTCATATTCCTTGATACCATAATCATAGCTGAAAAGCTTACCGTCTACAACGGTGCTTTCCTTCAACGCAACCTTAACAGTGCTGTATTTACCAACCAGCTTTTCACCGCTGCCAACACCGGCCAGGTCAAGCTTCACAACAATCGGCACCCAGTTGGGACGAGTAACCAGTGATACATCGGCCGCAGTCAGCTCCTTATCCGGAGCAGCTTGCTTAATCATCTGTACAGGGAAACGCTTGCCGTAATTTGCCATGAGGAAGGCTTCAAATTCCGTCTTACCTTTCTCAACATCATTTTCAAGATTCTGCGCTTCCAGAACAGCCTCCGGAACCTGATACCACAGCACTACCTTTTTCGCCGGGGCAGCAGCGCAAACGGAACACATCAGCAGACAAAGGATACAAAGAAACAGTTTTTTCATAGAACTTTCCTCCTCGCTATATTCATTAACTATATTGTAGCAAGAAAACATCCCGCTGAAAAGAGTAATTGATAATACCTTCCTGATAAAAAACGAAAAGAGAGCAAGGCTTTTCCCTGCTCTCTCAGCAAATGACAAAATTTCTTACAGTGTTTAAAACACCAGTAAATCTACAACCATCCAACCGGCAAATAAAATCAACATTGGGTATAAATCCTGCATAACGCTTACCTCCTACGCATATCGCAGACTTAATTCATCTTTGTTATACATAGTATAATCTTAGAATATTAAATACAGATTAACCTTAAGGTAAAATCAAAGTAAAAAAGATTTGCGGTTCGACAGTTTATTTTTAACGTATATATTTTCTTTTCTCTGTACTTAAAAAACCGAAGTATTATTTCAGGATATAGTCTATACTTTTACGACTGCCAGTCGAATTTTAATTTTTCTACGCACTAAAAAACGCTGTTTATGCATAAACAGCGTTTTTGACAGCATATATTGTCATAAAAGTTATATTCTATTTATTAAATTCATTTAAGCTGTCAACAATTCTCCTGTTTAAATCATCATATACATTGCGTTTGCAGATGGATTCTCCTTCCATAATCAATAAAAACGCTTTACGCAAATGCTGAATAATCTGGTAGGAACTCAACTTAGGCTCTATCGCCTGCAGATTTTCTTCCGTAACATCAGTTAAAATAGTATGTGCTATTTTGTTCCGCTGATTTTTCTCTACCTCTCGAAGAATCTGTAATTCTCCCATAAGTTCTGTTTTTACAGATTTTAAAGACTCCAAAATCAGCAGCATGTTAGAAAAAGAAAGTTCTGTATCCCTAAAGCCTTGACGAAAATAATAATTCAGATAGGTAAATACATCCGGCACTTCTTTTTTCAGCTTCTCCGCGCTTATTTTCCAACTGCTATTATTATTTCTTTTGCTGTAACAAAAGCGCTCCAGTTTAAGCGCAACATGATTTTCGAAATAATAAAGTAGCAACTCATACAAAAACGGTGTCAGTTTAGGGATGAATTCTGCCAATTCACCCTTCCTCTGGTGTAATTCCATAACCATCAAAAATTCATTCAATTTTTTTACGGAATTGTTTTTATAAATATTTTCCTTACCCATTCCATTAAACGCTTCATTTATCAGCAGCTTGGAACGTAAATCCGCATGCTTCAGCAATTTACCGGTTTCTTCAACAAACATTGCTTTATTTTTGTTATACATGGCCAAAGCTGCTCTATATTCATAATTGTTAATCAAACTAATCAACTGATGCCGTATACTATAACGCCGCAAAAGAGAAAGCGGCGCTTCATGGCAGCGACACGTATAATCAGGAGCATTATCAAAATTATTTTCTATTACAACATCAATATCTTCGTTATCCTGCGTCGCATGCGCTGTTCTATTAGATGCCCTTTGCGGCGAATCTACCTGAATAGCACGAACGTTTTCAAAATCCGTGGCTAAAAAGCTCATCACCGTTTTCATTTGCGGTGTACCTGAGCTTAAATTCAGCAAAATCTCTTCTTCCGGAAACTCCTTTCGCAGTTCAAGAAAGCCTTCTGCCAAAGGCACCAGTTCTTCCATAAGCTGTACATTAACTATATCAGTATAAATAAAATCAAATTTGCACTCAGGCACATTATACTCAATCGCTTTAGAGTATATATGCCTGTTTTTTTCTTTTGCAGACATTTCCGCGCTTAAGAATATCCGCACGTATTCAGGCCTATATGTTCTGATTATGTGCAGCATAGCACCATCATAGCAATCTCTGATAGGATCCGTATCACCGGCAGGTGTATATAAAATGCTCATTTATCTCATCTCCAAATTACAAAATAACGCAGTCTGTTTCCTTACGCTCGCCAATTCCCCAAGTATATACATCTATAATATCATCCAATACATATACTCGCAAGGAATCGACTGCTTCATCAATCAAAATACTGCTTTCTCGTAGCATTTTTTCATATTGCCGACGATTAAGTAATGCTTCAAAAGCAGATTTTTGTACACGGACACCATAAGCCTCTAGACATTTTACCATCTTATTACGGCGTTTATTATCGACAATATCATAAATCATTAAAACTATAAATTTTCGCTCCATTATCTCAACTCCAATGGTTCATAAAGAGTTATATCGCTATGCAGGATTACACTAGCATATTTACGACACTGCTGCCTAATACTTTCACGATAAGTATATTTATCTTCAAAATATTGGTTGTCTGAACGCAACTTTTTATTATATGTCTGCAAATATATTTTACGAGCTTCGGGGTTTAAAAAACAGCCCGTTTCATTTGTTTCAAACATATCTTTCGTCAACATATTTCTCTTTACCATTGCTAAAACCATAGAATCAATCAATGGCGCACGCCATTCTTCAATTAAATCCGAAACTAACGCAGGATGTCCTTTAGCAATTCTGTGCATAAAACCAACGTAAGGATGCAACCCCAAAGCCAACACATTGCTCATAATCTCATTGAACAACATACTGTAACCTAAACTCAACATAGAATTAAATGGATCTCGTGGTGGCATTTTAGTACGTTTTTCAAATTTAAATTCATCTGGGACTATAGCGTCTAAGGCACAAAAATAAATACGACTTATAATTCCTTCAAAGCCCATTAAAGAATGTAAATCATCTGCCTGACAAATATTTTTTCTTATTGCTAAAATATTGCGAATGCTTGTGTCTACATTATCAAGTTTTAAATTGCGATTATATCGACGTAAAATTGTCAGCTGATTATGTACCTTAGCATAAATAATCTTTTTGGCAAGCTCAAAATATAACTTTTCTTCCTGCAAAAGCTCAAATTGTTTTTGATGCTTAATTATATCAACAGAACCATTGCTTAAAAGCGAACCAAAGAAACGACCTCTTCCAGAAAGCCACGATAGAGGTATGTTTCTCTCTAAAAACTCTGTAATTAATCCTGAAGAAATTTGAACACTATCTACCAAGGTAACATCTTCTATTCTTTCCAACGGCACCTCTAAAAGAACCTCATTGTTACGCCCGACTAAAACATGACCTCCGCGTTTTCGTAAATACGCTCCGCTTTCCGTAATATACAAAGAAGTCATTTTTTATCCCTCCTAGAAAATATTTTCTTGGTAGATTGTATAATCAACTTGAACAAAAAAT
>NZ_FR892751.1:1464-1616 GCF_000434895.1 Phascolarctobacterium succinatutens CAG:287 | reverse complement strand
TGATAGAGTGTTTTTTTAGAAAAGCAAAAATTAGTGGATCTACTGATGATAAGTTGTATTATGAATATAATCAGTGGGGTGCGGATAGTTTAGAATCCAATTGGTATGTGAGATTCCTTCGCTACCATTTTCCCAAAAATACAAAGAGGATT
>NZ_FR892751.1:0-1446 GCF_000434895.1 Phascolarctobacterium succinatutens CAG:287 | reverse complement strand
AATACAAAGAGGATTAATTTTTTTGGACCATTAGGGAATCCTTTTTTCATTCGTAATAATTTTGATGGTTGCAAGGTTTTTATTACCAACGAGGATGTTGAGCACAGATTTACTAAGTTAAATTTATATTTTGGGGATTATTGCTTGAAGTATGTTGATTTAGCATTGGGCTTTGGTGTACATAAAGAGGATAAGTATTTACGTTTTCCTTATTGGCTTACGACTACATTTAAACCGGAAATGAATGATGATGATATAGTAAAGAGAATTCGGGAGATAAATACCTGCAGTTATAAAAAAACATCCGATTGTGTTTTGATTAATAAACATGATAAAAAAGGTACGCGTGAGATGGTGTATAATGGTGTAATGGATATATTAGATGTTAAGCTAGCTGGTAAATGGCATAATAATACTACTGATCTTTGGGATAGATTTAATAATGACAAGGAAGCGTATTTAAGAACCTTTAAGTTCAATATTTGTGCTGAAAATGATAATACCGAGCATTATGTTACGGAGAAGATTTTTGATGCTTTTATTGCAGGCTGCATTCCTTTATATTATGGATCAAATAATAATCCGGAACCTGGCCTGATTAATAAGGATGCCGTAATATTTTGGGAAAAAGACGCTGATAATGAAGCGAATAGAGAGCTGATTCGACGTTTGAAAGAAGACGAGAATTATTATAATGAGTTTATTAGCCAACCTAAGCTTTTGCCATATGCTGAGGAATATATTATTGAACGATTTGCTGTGTTAAAAGCAAAGTTTGCAGAAATATTGGAGTAATATATAAGGGTGTTTTATGGAAAGAGTAGATAACCTTACAGTAGTAATTTTGACGAAAAATGAAGAAAAGGATATTGTTGATGCGATTAAAAATGCTCAGAAGCTTACGGATAAAGTGCTTATAGTTGATTCTGGCAGTACAGATAAAACTGTTGCATTGGCAGAAGCAAAAAGTGCTAAAGTGGTTTATCGTGCTTGGGATAATGATTTTGCCGCACAACGTAATTTTGCGTTGCAGCATGTAGATACTGACTGGATTTTATATCTGGATGCGGATGAACGCATGAATGACGAGCTGATAGAAAGCATTGCGAAGGTGACTGCTAGTGGTAAAGAAGCCATGTTTAGGCTTGAAAGACGCAACAGTGCTTTTGGCAGGGATTTTAAGTATGGTGTGTTGGGACCTGATTCTGTTGTGCGTTTGTTCCCATCTAAGGGCATAAAATGGGAAGGCAAGGTGCATGAGCGTCCTGTTGGTAAGTTCGCCGAAAAAACGCTGAAGGGTTATATTAAGCATTATACCTATGCTTCTTTCGATGAATACTTGGAGAAGATGAATAAGTATGCCAGCATTGGCGCTGAGGATAGAAGACAGCGTGGGAAAACTTGCTCGATTATCAAGGATCTTGTTTTTAGACCGCTGTTTGCCTT
>NZ_FR892750.1 GCF_000434895.1 Phascolarctobacterium succinatutens CAG:287 | reverse complement strand
GCGGCATTCTAACCAACTGAACCACCGGGCCAATCAACTACGAATAATATTATACAGGGTTGACCTCGTTTTGTCAACAGCTTTTTATGCTTTTTTTAAAATTTCCAATGTAGCCATTAAATTTGCTTCCATATGCACCTGCAAAGCCTGCAGCTTATCCTCTGCCGGCACGTTGCCCAGCACGTCAAAAGCATCTGTGGTCAAGGGCAGATGATTCTTGCGCATTTCCGCAAACAGCTCATCACGGAAAATATTATAGGAAAAGTATATCTGATTGCCATGCTTAAAATCGGTATAATCCAAAAAGATAAAGGAACCATTGATATAAGGCAAGGGATTATCGGGCGTAATATACAACTCATAATCGCCTACCTGAGCAGGCAGCGAGCGCCAGTAGTCCCACTGCTCAAAATGCAGCGCTTTTGCTTCATACGGCAGCTTATGTACAGTTTTCTTGTCCATGCTGGCCAAAATATCCGGCAGGCTCTTGCGCATCATGTCGGCAAAGTGCTCGCGGTCACGGCAGAAGAAGCGCACGTCGCGAAACGTATGCAGACCTACGGTTTTTACCGGCACATAGTCAAAGGTTTCTTTTGTGTAAGTCAAATCAAGACGACAGTGCGACGCTTTGTGCACATAGGCTGCAATATTCAAAATCTGTCCGTCGATGCCGGCGCCCGGCACAAGGGTATAATCACCGATTGCAGCAGGCAGATTGCGCACAAAGTCCCAATCCTTAAGTCCTGCCTCTATTTCTTTGATATCAGGCTGTCCCATCTCAACCTCCGCACTTTTCCAGCAGCTTGCCGATTTTACTGTAAATCCTTACTGCATTGTTATAAAATACATCCTCGTGATAGCATTCGGGAACAACATGGCTGATCATCCAGATATACAGGGGAATATTTACAAGCGGCCAGTCACTGCCATACATGATTTTTTCATAATTGCCAAGATAATTCAGCCAGGTATGCAGCTGACGCAAAAAGCCACGCTGTCTTTCGAGCAGCATCAGCGGTTTAGGATTTCCCTCCACCAGACCGGAAAGGTCAATACATACGTTGGCATTCTTGCAGGCCACCTCCGCCGCATCGGCGAACCATGGGCAACCACAGTGCGCTATGACAAAGGTAACGTCGGGAAACGCCACTGCTACTTCATCAACAGTCAGCGGATGTGAATATTTCAATAAACCGCTGGGCCAGGCAGTATCGCCTGTGTGAATTGCAACAGGCACATTATAGGCACGTGCCAGCTCAAGCAGCGGCCAATGCCTTTTATCGTTGACATAGACAGCGTTATAACCTGGGTAGAGCTTAATTCCCAGACAATGCGGGTCCTTAATAAAGCGTTCAAATTCCTGCGCCGTTTTTTCCGCATTTGCTTCGGTTATAGCCTCGCTGTTTACACCCATGCAATATCCCATGTTCTGCGGCTGATTGTAATGCTCCTCGTCAAAAGGCGCTGCAAGGTCAATCATACGCGGTGTAACACCACCGTATTTCGAAGACGTATAATTAGTGTTGCCCATAGCTACGGAAAAAACGATATTGTTTTCTTCGCATATTTTCTGCCAGCAGGCCGCAGTATTTTCATAGCCTGCATCGGCTGCGACCTGCACAAAACCATCAACATTGTAATAATGCATATGGGCATCAATAATCTTCATTTGTAACCCCTCTTTATTCTAAAACACGTATCGTTATTCTTCTTCCTCTTTAGGCAGAATAATATTTAACACCATAGCCACGATAAAAACTACGGCTACACAGTTTTCTGCAAAAACATTCTTGATTAAGTCAGGGAAAATCTTAAAAATTGCCGGTGTCTGGGTAAAGCCGATGCCGATGCTGAGTGCCAGGGAAGCAATCGTTACATTACGGGTGTTGTAGCCGCAGTTGGCAATCATCTGCATGCCGCTGACTACGATAGAACCGAACATCATCAGGGTGCAACCGCATATTGTTTTTCGCTCATTACGCTTCCTCATGTCTGAACACTACTGTGTTGGTTTTGGCATCCATCTTATCAATGATAGCCAGGGAATGCAGGTTGTAGCCGGCTTTGCGCAGCTTGTCGCCGCCGCCCTGGAAGCCTTTTTCTACAGCAACGCCAACGCCTTCAACAGTAGCGCCGGACTGACGTACAATATCGATAAGTCCTTCCAGTGCACAACCGTTAGCCAGGAAGTCATCAATAATCAGCACATGGTCTGTTTTGGACAGGAATCTTTTGGAAACAACAACGTCGTTTGTTTTGCTATGGGTATAGGAATAAATTTGAGTGAAGTAAACATCCTTATCCATATTGCTGCCGCTGGATTTCTTGGCAAACACTACCGGAACGCCAAAATACATTGCCGCAACGCAGGCAATACCGATGCCGGAGGCTTCAATAGTCAGGATTTTAGTAATATTCCTGTCTGCAAACAAGCGCTTTAATTCTTTACCAAGCTCCGCAACAAACGGCACATCAATCTGATGATTTAAAAAGCTGTCAACCTTCAGGACATTACCGCTTTTGATAACACCGTCATTAACAATTTTTTCTTCCAATAATTTCATCGTCAAGCCCTCCATAAATTGTTTTTTTAACTGCTGCTACGAACATGTCAGCAATAAATTTCTCTTTTAAGTATAAAGATTATTTTATCACACTGACAATCTATGGTAAAGTGATTTTCTGCTTCCGCAGTGATATTTTTACCTTAATCTACCACCAGTGCGACTTCGCTGCCCGTCCCCTGCAGGCCGCGTTTTTTCTTGACGAGAATTTTTTTGTCAATCATTTCCTGCAAGTCATGCACGTGCGAAATTATGCCTACAAGCCGATGGCCTTCACTGAGGCCCTGCAGCGTAGCAATAGCCTGCTGCAGACTGCTGTCATCCAGCGAACCGAAGCCTTCGTCGACAAACATCGTATCCAGCTGAATGCCGCCTGCGCAGGACTGCACCTCATCCGCCAGCCCCAGCGCCAACGCCAGCGATGCCATGAAGGATTCGCCACCGCTTAAGGTTTTGACGCTGCGCAGATTACCGCTGTAGTAATCCTTAACCTCCAAATCGAGGCCTGTTTTGCTGTTGCCCGTCTTGCTGTCCGCATCCTGCATTTTGTCACGGCACAGCTCGTACTGGCCGCGGCTCATACGCAGCAGCCTTACATTGGCGCGCTGCAGAATTTTATCGAAGTAGTGCATCTGCACATAGGTTTCCAGGTTGACACGCTTCTTGCCTGTCAAGGTTCCGTTCAGCGTTGCGGAAAGGCTGTTGATCAAGCTATATTCCGCTTCGCAGGCTGCCCTGCGCGCTTCATAGCCGCTGACCTCCTGCTTAATCCGCTGATTATTCTTGATTGCGGCATACAGCCGCTTATCCTGCAGCTCCAGCTCACGCTGCTGCGCCAACAGCTTTTCATGCTCCTGCTGCAGCTTCTGTTCATCAACATCCGTCAGCAGCTCATTCTGCTCGGCAAGCTGCTTTTTCAGCTCCTGCAGTTGCCCTTCGGCACCTGCCATTTGCTGCCTCATGCTCTGCGCCGCAGCCTCCGCCTGCTTGTCGGCAGCCTTCTGCTGCTCCAAAGTTTTCGCCAGCTTGCGGTATTGCTCCACCTTTTCCTGCAAAAAGCCCATCTTCAGGCGCAGGGACGTAATCTTATTGTTAACATCCTTCAGCTCTGCCTGCGCTTTTTCGGCAATCAGCTTCAAATCGTCACAGCCAAGCAGCTCCATGCCCTTGCTCGTCAGTAGGCTTTTGTCAAGCTCCAGATGTTCCTTCAAAGCCTTGCCTTCACCTATAAGGCCGTCTCTTATTTTCTGAGCGGCCTCAGCTTTAGCGCGCGCCTGCTCAACATCATTTTCGGTAGGTGCGTCCTGCGCCAGCTGCACAGGCTGCGGATGCTCGCAGGAACCGCAAACCGGGCAGGGCTTACCGGGCTTCAGCTTATCGTGCGCCAAAAGTCCCGCCTGTGCGCCCAAAAATCTGTCAAAGCAAGCATCGCTCTGCTCATTAAGATGATTGAAATTATCGCAGGCCTGCTTATACTCCTGACGCTTCTGCAGCAGCGAAACCTCCTGACTTTGGTAACGCTGCTGCATTTCCTGTAATTGCCGCAGCTCTCTTTGGCGTGCAGCCAGCTGCTGCCTTGCTGTTTGCAGCTGTGCCAGCTCCACCTCGCCCTTTTGCGCTTCGCTGACCTCTGCCTCAAGCTTTTGCAGAGCCTCCTGTCTTTGCACTGCTGCAGCTGCTTCCTGCTCCAAATGCTTTTGCATGCCTGCTATTCTCACTTCTGTCGTCTGCATATATTTTTCAAGCTGCTGCTTTTTATCAATAGCGCTCAGGCTGTCCTGCAGCGCAGTCAGATTTTTCGTCACAATAGCCGCCGCTGCCGCCATCTGCTGCTGTTCCTTTTCGTCAAGAGCAATAATTGTGTCAACCAAGGCCAGTACTTCTTCAACACAGCCTTCATAGTGACGCGCGGCAAAGCTCTGCAGCTTTTCCGTATAAGCAGGATAAATGCAGCTGATGCCGTTCAGCGCCTGCTCGCTTCGGCGCTGCTGCTCGGCAAATTCGTTACGCTTAGCCGCAGCATCCTGCTTCAGCCTATCCTGCAGCTGCTGGAAAAAGTAGGTATGAAATAAATCACGGAAGATTTTACTACGCTCATCCGTATTGGTATCCAAAAATTTTCGAAACTGTCCCTGAGCAATCATCGTAATCTGCGTAAACTGCTTGTGATTAAGCCCCAACAGCTCCACGATGCTTTTATCTACGTCAGACATTCTCGTCACCGGTACGCGTCCATCAGGATAGTACAGCGCGGCGCCGGCCTTTTCCTTCGTCATCCCGCCGCCACGCTTCGACGGACGGCGATACTCCGGGTTACGTCTTACCCTGTAGCACTTGCCGCGGAAGGAAAACTCCAGCTCCACAAACGTCGGCGTATCCGCGTCCGCATATTGGCTGCGCAGCATGTTGGCATCACGCACACCCCCGCTCGTCTGCCCGTATAAGGCATAGGAAACGGCATCAAAAATCACTGTTTTGCCGGCACCGGTATCACCGGTAATCAGGTACAGCCCCTGCTCTCCGAGCTGGGAAAAATCTATAACGGTTTGGCCTGCATACGGACCAAACGCACTCATAACCAGCTTCAGCGGTCTCATAATATGTCACCTCCCATTTCCGACAGCAGATTCGTCAGATACTGCTTCTGCTCCTCGCTCAGCTCCTGATTGTTCTGCAGGCGATAAAAATCATCAATAAGCTCCAACGGTGTTTTCTCTACCAAATCTTCCGTTATTTCCAGTTCTGCATTCGCCTGCGTGCGCTTATTGTCATAATCAAGCTGCAGCAAATTCTTATACACCGACTGCAGGCGCTGCATAGCATTCGGGATATCGTTTTCATCAGTAAGCGTCAGATAATAAAAATCCTGCAGACAGCCATTCTCATCCATTGGGAACATGGCATATGTCGGCTTTGCCATTAAATTTTCAAAGGTATCCTTTAAATAACGCACCTCACGCAACGGTGTCAGCGGCAGCTGCGTAACCTTCATATTGCCTTTTTCGGCAAGCTCCAACATTGTCACGGATTTTTGCTGCTGCCATTCGCTGAAGGAATATTTCAGCGGTGTACCGCAATAGCGGATGCACTCATTACCGCCGACATTCTGAGGATTATGGATATGCCCCAAGGCCACATAATCAAAAGCAGCAAAAACCTCCGCACCGATATTATCCAATCCGCCCACATTAACGGCCTCGCTGCCTGCGGTAACTGCGCCGGTAACAAACTGATGCGCAACAAGCACATTGCGCTCGTCCTGTGCCAACGGCAGCTGCGACACAGCATATTTCACCGCATCATGGTAGCCTGTAATCTCCGCTGCCACCTCCTCCGGTGCCCAATGCTTCACAACAGCAGGCTTTAAAAACGGCAGCAGGAAAATATTCACCTTGCCGAATTCATCCTCCAGCACAAGCTGCTGTGGCTGTCCGTTATAGCTGCCTGCAAAGTGAACGCCGCTACTGCTCATCAGCTGCGCACCGAACGCCAGGCGCTCCGCCGAATCATGGTTGCCGCTGATGATGCACACAGGCACCTTAAGCTCCGCCAACTGATTGAGAAAATCATCAAACAAAACGACAGCTTCTGCCGGCGGCACCGGTTTATCATAAATATCTCCGGCAAGCAGTACGCAATCAGGCTGCTTGGCGCAAATCATCTGTACAATACGTTGTAAAATATATTTTTGGTCCTCATAAAGAGAAAACTCGTTGAGTTTTTTTCCTAAATGCAAATCCGACAAATGTAAAAGCTTCATGCTATCACTCCCTGTCACGAATATTTATTCACTGTTATATAATCGTTGTATTATCTTGATTTTATCATGCTAAAGCATATGCGTCAATCTATACTTCAAACAAACGTTGCCGTTCCTCCTAAACTTTCTGGAAAAAATTTCTACTTTTTTTCAAAAAAGTACTTGACCAACTGCTATCTATCTGCTATAATCGTTATTGTTCTGATGAGCGTGCTCAAAAAGAACTGCTACTCCGGGATGGTGTAATGGTAGCACAAGTGACTCTGGATCATTCGGTCTGGGTTCGAGTCCTAGTCCCGGAGCCAAATGGCGCTATGGTCAAGCGGCTAAGACGTCGCCCTCTCAAGGCGAAATCAAGGGTTCGATTCCCTTTAGCGCTACCACGAA
>NZ_FR892749.1:48370-54721 GCF_000434895.1 Phascolarctobacterium succinatutens CAG:287 | reverse complement strand
ATTTTTTGTTCAAGTTGATTATACAATCTACCTATTATTTAATTTATGAACAGGAGATGATTTGAATTATGAGTAAATTATTAGTAATCGGCTGCGGCGGTGTTGCCGGCGTAGCTATCGCAAAATGCTGCCAAAACAGTGATGTTTTCACCGAGCTGTGTATTGCCAGCCGTACGAAGTCCAAATGTGACGCAGTTAAGGAAAAGCTGCAGCCCACGACCTCTACTGTGATTACTACAGCACAGGTTGACGCTGACAGCAAGGAACAGCTTGTACAGCTGATTAAGGCTTACCAGCCAGACGCAGTGCTGAATGTTGCTCTGCCTTATCAGGACCTAACTATTATGGATGCCTGCCTGGAATGCAAGGTTGATTACATCGATACCGCTAACTATGAGCCGGAAAACATTGACGATCCTGCATGGCGTGCAGTTTATGACAAGCGCTGCAAGGAAGAGGGCTTCTCTGCTTACTTCGATTATTCCTGGCAATGGGCTTATAAAGAAAAATTTGAGCAGGCCGGCATCATGGCTCTGCTCGGCACTGGCTTTGACCCCGGTGTTACCAGTGTATTCTCCGCTTACGCACTGAAGCATTATTTTGATGAAATCGAAACTATTGATATTCTGGACTGCAACGGCGGCGACCACGGTTATCCGTTTGCTACCAACTTCAACCCCGAAATTAACCTGCGTGAGGTTTCTGCTCCCGGCTCCTATTGGGAAAACGGTCATTGGGTAGAAATCCCGGCTATGGCTATTAAACGCGAGTATGATTTCCCTGAGGTTGGCATGAAGGATATGTATCTGCTGCATCATGAGGAAATTGAATCTCTGGCGAAGAATATCCCCGGCGTAAAACGCATCCGCTTCTTCATGACCTTCGGTCAAAGCTATCTGACACACATGAAGTGCCTGGAGAACGTTGGCATGCTGTCCACCAAGCCGATTAACTATGAAGGCAAGGAAATTGTTCCTATTCAGTTCCTTAAAGCATTGTTGCCGGATCCTGCTTCCCTCGGTCCTCGCACCGTAGGCAAGACCAATATCGGCTGTATCTTCACCGGTACCAAAGATGGCAAGAAAAAGACCATTTATATTTATAATGTCTGCGACCATCAGGAATGCTACAAAGAGGTCGGCTCTCAGGCTATCAGCTACACCACCGGCGTTCCTGCAATGATCGGTACTGCTCTGGTTATTACTAAGCAATGGCAGGGCAAAGGCGTATTCAATGTGGAAGAATTCGATCCGGATCCGTACATGGATATGCTGAATAAGTTCGGCCTGCCTTGGGTTGTTGACGAAAACCCGGCTACGGTAGAATAAGATGACTGACGCTAAGGAAACTGTAATGCCGGCATATGTTGTCGACAAGGCTGAGGGGGCTTCCCGTTTGGCTGATTTGCAGAAGAATTTGCGCGCAGAGCGTGAGGAGGTGGCGCTGAAGGCGCTGCCGACTCCCTGCTATGTGGTTGATGAGGCTAAGCTGCTGAATAATCTGCGCCTTTTGCAGTATGTTCAGCGTGAAAGCGGTGCGCATATTCTGCTGGCACAGAAATGCTTTTCTATGTTCCGCCTGTATCCGCTGATGGGCGAATATTTGGCAGGCACGACGGCAAGCGGCATTTATGAAGCGCGCCTCGGTCATGAGGCGATGGGCAAGGAGAACCATGTTTTCGCACCTGCTTTTAAGGAGCAGGATATGCAGGAGCTGGTGCAAATCTGCGACCATATCATTTTCAACAGCTTTGCGCAGTTTGAAAAGCATAAGGCTGTCTGTGCCCAATCCGGTGTGAGCGTTGGTATCCGCGTGAACCCGGAATGCTCGACGCAGGAGGGTGAGCATGCAATTTATGACCCCTGTGCCTATGGCTCACGTCTGGGCGTAACGCTGGCAAATTTTCCGGAGGATTTGCCGACGGAAATCGAAGGACTGCATTTCCATACGCTGTGTGAGCAGAATGCTGATGACCTGCTGACGACATGGAAGGCTTTCGAAGCGAAGTTCAGCAAGTACTTTAAGCAGCTTAAATGGCTGAATCTGGGCGGCGGGCATCATATTACGCGCAGTGATTATGATGTGGAAGCGCTGATTGATTTAGTGAAATATATTCGTGCTACCTATCATGTTGAGGTATATCTGGAGCCCGGTGAGGCTGTGGCGCTCAATGCCGGCTATCTCGTGACAGAGGTGTTGGATATTGTGCATAACGGTCTGGATATTCTTATTCTTGATGCCTCGGCTGCCTGCCATATGCCTGACGTGCTGGAGATGCCTTACCGTCCGCCTCTGCGCGGCGGCTATGAGGCTGACGAAAAGCAATATAAATACCGTTTATCCTCAATGACTTGTCTGGCCGGTGACGTGATTGGCGATTACAGCTTTGACAAGGAAATCAAGGTTGGCGATAAGCTGATTTTTGAGGATATGGCGATTTATTCCATGGTTAAAAATAATACCTTTAACGGCATTCCGCTGCCTGATATTGTGCTGCTGCACAAGGATGGTACTACGGAGCTGGTGCGCCGTTTCGGTTATGAAGATTTTAAAGGACGTTTGTCATGATGTTAGAGAAAAACTTTACTCCCGCTGCCGACGGCTTTCACATGCCCGGAGAATACGAACCGCATGATGGCTGTATTATCGTGTGGCCGCAGCGTCCGGGCTCCTGGAGCTTTGGCGCAGTGGCGGCCTGCGAAGCGTTTACGGCTGTGATTAAGGCGATTGCGGCGAGCGAAAAGGTTTATGTTATTTGCGGTGCTAAGCACTTTGCTGTGGCGCAGGAATATCTTGCAGGTGTGGCCAATGTTGAGCTGGTTGCTATGGAAACGGACGACAGCTGGGCGCGTGACATCGGTCCGACGTTTGTGGTACGCGACGGCGAACAGGGACGCGAGCTGCGCGGTGTAAACTGGCGCTTCAATGCCTGGGGCGGCGAGGTAGACGGCCTGTATCCCGATTATGAGCAGGACGATGCTTTTGCGGAAAAGTTTGCCGAGCATTATGGTGCTGCGCTGTATGATGCTGTTCTCTTTGTGCTGGAGGGCGGTTCTATTCACTGCGACGGCGAGGGTACGGCATTGGTAACAGAAGCCTGCCTTTTGAGCGCAGGACGCAATCCCGACCTTTCCAAAGAGCAGATTGAGCAAAAGCTTAAGACTTACCTGGGCGTGGAAAAGGTTTTGTGGATTCCGCGCGGTATTTATAACGATGAAACAAACGAGCATGTAGATAATGTCTGTGCCTTTATCCGCCCGGGTGAGGTGGTGCTGGCGTGGACAGATAACGAAGCTGATCCGCAGTATGCTTTGAGCAAGGCCAGCCTCGATGCTTTGGAGCAGCTGACGGATGCCAAGGGACGTAAAATCATCGTGCATAAGCTGCCTGTACCGGCGCTGCCTGTGTGCATTACCGAGGACGAGGTAGCAGGCTTCGACTTTGTCGAGGGTGAGGATATGCGCGAAGCCGGTGAACGTCTGGCGGCTTCGTATGTAAACTTTTATTTCAGTAATGACAGTGTTGTAGTGCCTGCCTTTGGCGGTGAGAATGCGGCCAGCGATGCGTTGGCGGCGGAAATTCTTGCCAAGCTCTGTCCGGAGCGTAAGGTAGTGCAGATACCGGCGCGGGCTATTTTGACAGGCGGCGGCAATATTCACTGCATTACACAGCAAATTCCGAAGGGAGTGTGCTTATGAGCAAGGTAAAGGTGGCAGCAGTGCAGATGCGCTGTGCGCCGACCGTAGAAGAAAATTTGCAGCACGCTGAAGCGCTGGTGCGCGAAGCTGCAGCGAACGGTGCGCAGATTATTCTGTTGCCGGAGCTGTGGGAGCGTCCGTATTTCTGCCAGCAGCGTCGCTATGATTTCTATCAGTATGCACTGCCTACGGAAGAAAATCCTGCGGTGCGGATGGGCAAGCGTTTAGCGAAGGAGCTGAATATCGTTCTGCCTATCAGCTTCTTTGAGCGTGATGTCAATGAATTATATAATTCTATCGCCTGCATTGATGCTGACGGTGAGATTTTAGGCGTTTATCGCAAAACGCATATTCCTGACGATCATTTTTATCAGGAAAAATTTTACTTTAAACCGGGTAACAGCGGCTTTACGGTTTTCAATACCAAGTATGGCCGTGTCGGTATCGGTATCTGCTGGGACCAATGGTTCCCTGAGACAGCACGCTGCCTGGCGCTGAACGGAGCAGAGCTTTTATTCTATCCTACGGCGATTGGTTCCGAGCCTATCTTAGACTGCGATAGCATGCCGCATTGGCGCCGTGTTATGCAAGGCCATAGCGCAGCTAATCTGATGCCTGTGGTGGCAGCAAACCGCATCGGTCTGGAAACTGTGGAGCCCTGCGAAGGCAATGCAGGCCAGCAGTCCTCACTGCTGTTCTACGGCTCTTCCTTTATGACCGACGGTACCGGTGAGCTTGTGCAGGATGCATCGCGTGATAAGGAAGAAATTCTTTATGCAGAGTATAATCTGGCAGACTTGGCTGAGGACAGACTGAGCTGGGGATTGTTCCGCGATCGCAGACCTGAATGCTACGGTAAAATTGCCGGTAAGTAAATATTGAAGCTATAATAAAAAATCACAATCGGTTATATATGTAACCGGTTGTGATTTTTGCTTTATCCGATATTGAGCTCGTGCTTGAGAGCATCCTGTAAAATTTTGGAGAAGTTAAGTTTCCTAGCAATTGCCGCATCATTTAACCATTTGGGGATGGTGAGAGTTTTTTTGAATATCTCATCTTCCCGCCTTATCATCAGGCAGATACGTAATCGTTATGCCATAGATAATGATGGTGCAGATTACCAGACAGATAGCCAGTGGTATGAGCAGCTTCAGCCAGGGAATTTCCTGCTGCAGATACTTGCGGCAGTAGCGCCAGAAACAGATAAGCGTAAAGAGGTTGAAGATGCTGCCTAGAATGAGCATTGTCCAGACGCTTTTGGCAAGCGGCAGGTAGGAAAGGCTGAGATTGATGGCTGCGAGCACAGGCATGGCAGTCATAGTGTTGTAGATTTTGCCGTCTGCTATGGCAAAGCTGGCGGTGAGAACGACGCTGCCTAAAATCAGCGGCAGCAATGAGGCATATATGAGAGTGTTACTGCTAAAACTATATTGCTGTAGCCTGTTGCGCCAGAGAAAACGCCCGAAGAGCTTGTAAAGAATAAATGCATAAAGTGTTGTCAAAATAGCGCTGGCAAGTGTATCCATGCCGCCGAAGCCGATGAAAGCAACAAGAAAATGAATTACAAAAAAGCCCAATGCCCCCAAAAAGAAGAAGAGCTGATTATAGAGCCAGTACCAAAAGGCTAATGGCAGAAAAGTACGCATGGCAGAACCTCCTCACATAATGTATTAAGTAATTTTATTGGTCACTTTTATTATAATATGATTAAGAGGAAAATGCTATGCTTTTGCCTCTTTGGGTAAAATTAGCTTGAAATTTTGCTGAGAATATAAAAAGTCCGATTCGTCTGTGATGACAAATCGGACTTTTTTATGTTGCTAATTTTTTAGGCTTATACAATTATTCCTCAACGTAGTTGTTGGCTTTATCATAAAGCGCAGCAACATCCTTGGAAGGACCGCCGCTGAGCAGGGAAACGATGACACCTGCTACAAGGCTGGCAAAAAAGCCGGGGATAATTTCGTAGATGCCGGTGGAGGCTGCCATAGTCAGGTACCAGCCGATATCGACAACAGCACCGACGATGATGCAGGCTACCGCACCCTGGAAGGTGAAGCCGCGCCAGAAAAGGCTGAGCATGATAGCAGAACCGAAGGCTGCACCGAATACGCCCCAGGCATTGGCAACAAGCTCCATAATACTGCCTGCACGCGGAGAATCAGCAATAAGCAGAGCAACGAAGGAGATAACAAGTACAACGATGCGTCCTGCCCAAAGCATTTCCTTATCTCCGGACTGGTATTTACGGATTACAGGCTTATAAACGTCGCTGGCAAAGGCAGAAGCGGAAGAGAGCAGCTGACTGGAGGCAGTACTCATGGAAGCTGCCAATACGCCGGAAAGGAGGATGCCGCTCATCAGAGCCGGGAAAATGCTGCGAACCATGGCGATGAATACCAGAGAGTTTTGTTTGATGTTTTCATCCATGCCCAGATACATACGGCCAACAACGCCTACCATAGTAGCGAAGAAGCAGATGAGGGCGGTCCAGCTGATAGCGATAACAGCGGATTTCTTCATTTCCTTTTGAGATTTGAGGGACATGAAGCGGATGATGATATGCGGCATACCGAAGTAGCCCAGGCCCCAGCCGAAGCCGGAGATGATATCAGAGGTTTTGGCAACCGGATTCCAGTAATCGGGAGGA
>NZ_FR892749.1:40736-48343 GCF_000434895.1 Phascolarctobacterium succinatutens CAG:287 | reverse complement strand
GGAGGAATGCCGGCAACAGCCTGCGGGTTGATTAAGGATACCGCGAAGATAGGTGCAATCAGGAGAGAACCGAGAATCATCAGGCCCTGATAGAAGTCGGTCCAGCAAACGGCAGAAAAGCCACCCAAGAAGGTGTAGCCGATGATGATGAAGGCTGCCACATACATGGTGTAGGTCTGGTCAATACCGATAACAGTGTTGAACAGAGTACCGCAAGCCTTGATGCTGGAAGCGGAATAAATAGTGTAGGCAATGAGGAAGACGATTGCACAGATTACCTGCAGCACGTGGGACTTAGATAAAAAGCGGTTGCTGAGGTACTGCGGAATAGTGATGGCATCGTTGGCCACAATGGAAAAACGGCGCAGGCGCGGTGCCTGAAAAATCCAGCTTAAGGAATAGCCGGTGAGCAGGCCGATACTGATCCAGGCCTGACCGAGGCCGAGAGCGTAGATAGATGTCGGCAAGCCCATGAGCACCCAGGCGCTCATATCAGAAGCACCGGCAGAAAGAGCGGTTACCCCCGGTCCCATCTGACGGCCGCCGAGGAAGTAGGTCTTTTCACCACCCTGACGATTTTTATAGAAGAACCAGATACCGATTGATAGCATGAATAGCAGGTAGATAATGAAGACTACCATTTCCGTATAATTCACGAACACCCCTCCAAAATTTAAGAATAGATAACACTATTATACACTTAATCTTTGTGCTACTGCAAGCAAATAATAAAAATAAAGTGTTTAATCTGTAAATAACAGCGTTTTTAGGTCTGAACTACAGATTTCCTGTTGCTAAGCAAGCACAAAAAATTCACCATGTAAAATAAGTATAAACTGTAAAGATAGTCAAAATGATTATTTCACACAGAAGTACAGGCTTAAGCGTTTTGAAAAAGTTGGCTTTGAAATAATCGACAGTGATGACAAGACACATATGCGTAGGTGTGAGCATCTGCCCCGCAATACCAAAGGCCATGGCAACGCCGGCCAGGTTCAGGCTGCCTGTCTGCATAGCGGCGACAATGGGCATAACGATGGCCACGTGTCCTTGTGACATACCTGTAAGCACGCCGATGATGAAGCTGACGCAGGCGATGATAACAGGCACCGGCAACGGAGAGCTTTGGAAGGCTGCGACGATTTCCTGCAGCACGTGGGTGACGGTCAAAATCTGAATGAAGTAGAGGATGCAGAGCACATTGAGAAACATTTTGATGTCCAGCGCACCGATAACAACATCCTTGAGGCCGACCTCGCGTTTAGTAAAGCGAAGTACCAGAAAAAGGCAGGCTGTTACCAATCCCATGCCGGCGGAGGCATTAAAGCCGAAGAATACTACGAGAATAAAAGTAATAATGACAGGCGAGAGCGCCAACCATAAATCCTGTGTACCCTGACTATCATTATTAATTTTTTCGGTATGGCTGTTTTCCGCTTTGATGGGGCGGATGAGAACAAACCAGCCTGCGGAGAAGGCTAGTACGGTTAGCCAGGCCAGATGCAGGATGAATTCACCGTAGCTGACACCGGCAATGTTGCAGGCCATAATCATACCGGGAATAATCGGACTGGAAAATTCAAAGATATGGCGGAACCAAAAATTGATGGCTGCCTTGTGGTTCTGTTCGATAGGCAGATTTTTGCTGGCTTCCTCTACAATAGGAGCCGAGAAGCGTGCGCCGCCAAGTGACGGTAGCAGGCCTAAGAAGGCAGGCATCACGGCTAGGGTTACCTTAGCACTGGAAAAGATGCGTTGCAGCGCCTGCACCATACCGGCCAGTGCACCGCTGGTGCGCAGCTCGATTTCCAGGCACATGACAAAATAGAGGGCAAAAAGAATATCATAGGTGCGCGGCATTGTCAGCGTTTCGCGTAATGCCTGCACCAGATACGTCAGCTCCGGTGCTTTCATCAGCCAGATAAAAATACCGCTGGTGAGCATACAGGGGCCGATGGGAATGTGACGCCGCAGCATGAGGATAATCATGAGCATGGCGATTGTAAGCAGAAGAAATATATTCATAAACAGTTTTTCCTTTCGGTTGCGTAATTGTTGGCAAGTACCAAGTAATTGCTGATGATGTTTATTTATTATACACCCTGCCACAAAAAAATCATAATAAAACTGTAAAAAATCTTAGTATGGGATGCAATTAATGCTATAATGTAAGCAGAGATACAGAAACGGAGGTCAGATTATGCAGATAGAAAGATTAAGGCTGAAGAATTTCCGTTGTTACGATGAGCTTGATATTGATTTTGAACCTAGGCTGACAGTTATTGTTGGCGAAAACGGCAAGGGTAAGACGGCAATTTTTGATGCGTTGGCAATTGCTCTGGAGCCTTATCTGCGCAGCTTTGATGCCAGTGGCAGGCAAATTACTCCCCAGGATGTGCGACGTGTGCCTGTTTATAAAAAGGATATGCGTCATATTGATGGTATGGAATGCCATTATCCGGTAGAAATTAAGCTGGAGGGTGAGGTTTATGGCAAAAAGCTTACCTGTACCCGCCGCCTGCTGGAGGGGAATGTGCCTGAGGATGATGCTGATGAGCTGTGCGAACGTGGCTGTGCATTGGCGCACGATGCCAAGGAGAACGGCAACAGGCTGCTGCCGGTGTTGGCCTATTACGGTACTCAGCGCATTTGGGTAGACAGCAAGCTGATGACAAATTTTCATAAATCGCTGATGGAACGCAATGTAGGCTACGAGGAATGTCTGGAGCCGTCTTCTTCCTACAGCACCTTCGGAAAATGGTTTGAGTACGTTACCAAGTGTGCGCAGTCAGAGCAGCAGTACAGCGCAGAGGTGAAGCGCAATGTGATGCTGAAGAATGCGATTCAGAACGCTGTCGACGTGTGTCTGGAAAGCACCGGCCTGCGTGATTTATATTATAATTATCGCCTGAAATGCTTTGTTGTCAGTCACCCTGATATGGGTGAGATGGTGGTAGATGAATTGAGCGACGGCTTCCGCAGTATTATCAGCATGGTGGCTGACCTGGCCTATCGCATGGCGCGTCTGAATCCGCAGCTGCGTGAGGATGCGGTAACCAAGACTCCGGGACTTGTATTGATTGATGAGGTAGAAATGCATCTGCACCCGCTGTGGCAGCAGACGGTACTGCTGGATTTGCAGAAAACCTTCCCGATGGTACAGTTTGTAGTGACTACGCATAGTGCGCAGGTGCTTAGCAGCGTGCCGGCAGAGAGCATTCGTGTATTGGCTTGGGGCAAGCAGTTCGAAGGCGTGCGCCACGTAGATTTTTCCTTGGGCGCCAACAGCTATCAGCTGCTGCAGGATATCCAGAATGTGAGCCCACGTCCGCAAGCTCTGCCGATTGTGCAGGATTTAAAGCGTTATCTGCAGCTGGTGAGCGAGGATGCCTGGGATACGCCGGAGGCGCTGGAGCTGCGCAAAAAGCTGGATAAATGGTCCAAGGGCAAGGAGCCTGCTCTGCTGCGTGCGGATATGGATATCCGTATGCGTCAGTTCCGCAGGAGGCGCTCATGAAACGTGTTTATAAAAGCAAGGAAGAACCGGAGCTTCTCAGGCATTACCGTCTGCATAATCCTGAGGAAACCTGGGAGCATTTCCGTCGTCGCTGCCGCAAGGGCTACAAACAGGTGCGCGAAGCAATTTTGCGTGACCAGCACGGCCTTTGCGCTTATTGTGAGGTAGGCATTAAGCTGGCGGAGGAGGAAGGCGAGGTTGACGACTTCCGCGTAGAGCATTTTTATCCGAAAAATGCTACGCAGGAGCACGGGCACAACTATCATTTGGATTGGCGCAATCTGTTGGGCGTGTGCCACGGCGGCAGTCAGCCTTATGTGCCTGATCCCGAGTGGCGCTATTCCAGCCAGAAGCGTGACCGCAGCTGCGATGTGCCTAAGGGTGGGCGTGAAATTACAAACTATATCCTCAATCCGCTGAAGATTCCCGGCAAAATCCGTCTGTTCCGTTATGCCGAGCATAGCGGGCGGATGTATGTAGACGAAGATACCTGCCCCAAAGATTTGCAGGGGAAGGCGCGCAGCACTATCCGTGAGCTGAATCTGAATGCGCCGCGGCTGATGCGCATGCGCCGAGAGGTAATCCATACACTGGAGGACCAGATAAGTGAGGAGCTTAGTAAGGGCCGAGAGCTGGATGAAGTTTTGGAAATGTTGGCAACCATCTGTCTGGTGCCTGACTATAATGGTATGACGCTACCTTTCTTTTCCGTTATCCGTTGGTATCTGGGTGAGGCGGCGGAAGAAGTTATCCGTGCGAGCGGTGCTAAGCTGTAGCATTTAAATCCTGTCTGCAATGCAGGCAGGATTTTTTTGTTTGATGAAGAATAATATAAAATGGTTCTTGAACAATGAAATTTTGCTAAATACACTATAAAAAAGGAGAATAGAGAAATGCAAGTTACAAATAAGGCTTTCAAGGCTTACGATGTACGTGGTGTTTACCCTACGGAGGTTAATGAGGAAATGGCTTACCGTATGGGACGCATTTTTTCAGCAATGTTTGCTGCAGAAACTGTTGTTGTCGGACATGATATCCGCCTGAGCGGTAGAGCATTGGTAGATGCGCTGACAGAGGGACTGCGCCATGGCGGTACCAAGGTTATTGATATCGGCCAGTGTGGTACAGAAATGATTTATTTTGCTACCGCGCATCTGAAAGCAGATGGCGGTATTATGGTTACTGCCAGCCATAATCCTAAGGAATACAATGGCATGAAGCTGGTGCGTCGTGATGCGCGTCCTGTTTCCAGCGATACCGGTCTGAAGGAAATTGGTGAGATGGTTGCTACTACAAAGCCGTTTGCACATCAGGTGGTAGCAGGCAAGACTATGGGTGCCTTGGAGCAGCTGGATATTATGCCTGCTTATATTGAGCATTTACTGACTTACGTTGATACGAGTGTGCTCAAACCGATGAAGATTGTTGCTAACCCCGGCAATGGTGGTGCTGGCCCGATTTTGAAGGAGCTGGCTAAGCATTTGCCGTTTGAGTTTATTACGCTGAACGAAACGCCTGACGGCACCTTCCCCAACGGTGTGCCCAACCCGCTGCTGCTGCCTAACCGTGAGGCTACGGCCAAGGTTGTACGCGAGAGCGGTGCAGATTTGGGTATTGCCTGGGATGGCGATTTCGACCGCTGCTTCCTGTTTGACGAGAAGGCAGATTTTATCGAAGGCTATTACATTGTCGGCCTGCTGGCGGAGGTTTTCCTGCACAAGGAGCCGGGTGCGAAGATTATGTTCGACCCGCGCCTGACCTGGAATACGGAAGCTATTTTGGAGCGTGACGGCGGTGTACCTGTGCGCTGCAAGAGCGGTCATGCCTTTATGAAGGAATGCATGCGCAATAATGACGTGCTGTACGGCGGCGAGATGAGTGCACATCATTATTTCCGCGATTTCTCCTGCTGCGACAGCGGCATGATTCCTTGGCTTTTGGTAACTGAGCTGATGTGCCGCAGCGGTAAAAAGCTCAGCGAGCTGGTAGGCGAGCGCGTTGCTATGTATCCCTGCAGCGGTGAAATAAACCGCAAGGTGGCAGATTCCGCAGCAGTACTGGCAGAGCTGGGCAAAAAATATGCTGACGGCGAGCAGGATCACCTGGACGGCCTGAGCGTTGCTTATGATAACTGGCGCTTTAATGTGCGTGTATCCAATACGGAGCCTGTAATGCGCCTGAACGTAGAAACTAAGGGTGATAAGGAGCTGCTTGCTGCGAAGACAGCAGAATTATTGGAAGTTATTGGCGGCGAAGAAGCTTAACTTTCCTGAGTATCCGTGTTTTTTCGTAAAGCACTGCCTGCAGCGGTGCTGCTATGCATATATTTCATTTGAGTCTGTAAAGGAGATAAGATTAAATGTTTAAACCTGTACGTAAAGCCGTTATTCCGGCAGCAGGCCTGGGCACACGCTTTTTGCCTGCTACCAAAGCAACTCCGAAGGAGATGCTGCCTATTGTTGATAAACCGACCATCCAATATATTATCGAAGAGGCTCTTGCTTCCGGCATTGAGGATATCCTGATTATTACCGGCCGCAGCAAGCGTGCCATTGAAGACCATTTCGACCGCAGCATCGAGTTGGAGCTGAACCTGGAGGCCAGCGGCAAAACCAAGGAGCTGGAGCTGGTACGCAAAATTTCTGATATCCGCATTCACTATATCCGCCAAAAGGAACCGCGTGGACTTGGCCATGCTATTTTGTGCGCTAAGCATTTTGTGGGCGATGAACCCTTTGCTGTACTGTTGGGTGATGACGTTGTTGACAGCCAGGTGCCTGCGCTGAAGCAGCTTATTGATGTCTATGATAAAACCGGTGCCAGCGTTTTAGGTGTGCAGGAGGTGCCGCAGGAGAAGGTATCTGCTTATGGCATTGTTGCCGGTGAACCGACTGGTGAAGCACGCACTGTTAAGGTAAATGATATGGTAGAAAAGCCTGTGGTAGAAGAAGCGCCTTCCCGTCTGGCGGTTTTGGGACGTTATGTAATTACCCCGGAGATTTTCCCGATTTTGGAAAAAACCGAGCCTGGTCGCGGTAATGAAATCCAATTGACTGATGCACTCAAGGTTTTGGCTAAAGAGCAGGCAATGTATGCTTATGATTTTGAAGGACGTCGCTATGATGTGGGTGATAAGCAGGGCTTCTTGGAGGCAACTGTAGAAATGGCGCTGAAGCGTCCTGAACTGCGTGACAAGTTCCTGACCTATCTGCAGGGAATCGTTGCCAAGGAGAGCAAATAAGCGATGAATATCCTTGTTACCGGCGGAGCAGGTTATATTGGCTCCCATGTAGTGAAGGAGCTGCAAAAGAGCGGCTTTACTCCTATTGTTTATGATAATTTTTCTACCGGCCATGAGGCAGCTGTGCCGGACGAGGTGCAGCTGGTAGAGGGTGATATCCATGATGTGCGTTTTGCCAAGCACATTATGGAGCAGTTTAAAATTGATGCGGTGATTCATTTTGCTGCCAGCAGTCTGGTAGGTGAATCTATGACCGACCCGGCCAAATATTATTTTAACAATGTTGAAGGCAGCCTGCATCTTTTAGAGGCTATGCGTGGTGCCGGTGTGGACCGCATGGTATTTTCTTCTACCGCAGCTGTTTACGGTGAGCCGGAAGCAGTGCCTATTACCGAGGACAGCCGTCTGGCACCGACCAATGTTTATGGCCGTACCAAGCTGGCAATTGAAGGCATGCTGGCGGATTATGATCATGCCTATGATATGCGTTATGTGGCTTTGCGTTATTTTAACGCTGTGGGTGCTTCTCTTACGCGTGATATCGGCGAGGACCACAGCCCGGAAAGTCATCTGATTCCTCTGATTCTGAAAACAGCGCAGGGCGTGCGCAAGCAGGTTTCCATCTTCGGTACCGATTATCCGACGGCTGACGGTACCTGTGTGCGTGATTATATTCATGTCTGCGATTTGGCGAAGGCGCATGTGCTGGCGCTCAAGCATCTTTTGAGCGGCGGCAGCAGCCGTGTGTATAACTTGGGCAGCGAAAATGGCTTCAGCGTGCGCCAGATGATTGACAGCGCCAAAAAGGTTACCGGCGTTGACTTCCCCGTTGTGGAGGAGGAGCGTCGT
>NZ_FR892749.1:6573-40713 GCF_000434895.1 Phascolarctobacterium succinatutens CAG:287 | reverse complement strand
GCGTCGTGCCGGTGATCCGGCAGTGCTCATTGCATCTTCGGCAAAGATTCGCGAGGAGCTTGGCTGGGAGCCGCAGCACAGCAGTGTTGATGAGGTTATCAGCACCGCCTGGAAGTGGCACAAGGGCCATCCGCATGGCTATTGCGGCTAAAAAAGTAAATAAGTGCATATAAAAAACCGGTTTCCCAGGCTTTTAAGCCAGTAGGAAACCGGTTTTACTTTGTGCGAAGAAAGCTTTTCTTAACAATAACTATATAAGTTAAACAATAACCTTGCATAGCAGTCGGCTTATTTGCGTTTGTTGAGAAATTTGCCTATGTCAAAGTGTTTGCCTGCCAGCAGGCTGTCTATGCGTGCAGTGACCACCTCATTGTTGCTGAGCTGACGTGCCTTAATCAGCGAGTGGCGGATGGCAGGCGTGATGAATTCCTGGCCCCAGTCATCGATGATGCCGCAGGCTATGCCACGTGGCAAATCGAAGATGGATTCCAAGGCAGCGCAGATAATGGCATCACTCTGGCCGGGATGTGTGTTGAGATAGCGCAGCGGTACCATAAGGTCGTTTTGCTCTACGCAGTAGCGTGGCAGATCTGCTTCAATTTGCCGCAGCACACGCTCGGAACGCCCTTCACCCTCGTAGGAAAGCAGGTAGGGGAACAGAGGTGTTTCATCCGGATGTGCCAGCCAAAAATCAAAAAGCCTTGGCCATACGTCTATATCCAGCTCTACTGCCAGATTGCACAGCTGATAATCAAGCTTATCGTCCTTGATTAAATCGCTGTCAATTTCTGGCTGCCAGTCCTTGCTGTAGATGATTTTTTCGCAGGCTGCAATCTGCTCCTGACATTGGTTGAAGGTCAACTGCATATGATTCTGTTCTTTGCAAAGGTCCTGCAGTGTTGTAACATAGCTGATTAAATCAAGCACGTCTTCCGGCTTGCTGACATGCGCTTCAGCCTGGTCAAGCAGACAGGTAAGCAGCTTGTTCAGATGGATGTCGCTGATATTGAACTGCTCTTCAATTACCTCTGCTGGGAAGTGGTTAAGCATAACCAGATAATTGCCTACGATGAAAATTGCATTTTTATAATTTTCGTAGCTGAGCGGTTGCGCTACCAGTTCTTCCAAATGTGTTTCGCGGATGAATTTTACGGAGAGCGGTGGATATTCTACGTCGATGTCCGGTCCGTTTTGCAGCAGCCAGAGGCGTTCCTCCTCATCACGGCAGTGGCAGTCGGTAATGCTGAAAACCTTACCCCAGCCGCTGGTGCAGTGGATAAGCTCCCAAATAGCGTTTTGCGGGTTAAAATTAGTTATGCGGCAGGCATATAAAAAGGCGAAGGTAAATTCTTCGCAGTGTGCTATGCGCAGCAAATCCTGCCAAAGCTCCTGATTCTGATGACAAATTTTTTCCATGCCGTACATACCGAAAATCAAGATAGCAAATTTTACCTGCTCACGTCCATCTGCGTTGTAGAAAAAGCGGCGCGCCAGGTCATAGGCTACGGCGTTAATGTCATTTTGGTCTAAGGCTTCAATAAAGGGGTCGCAATATTCCGCGAAGGCCATGCCCTTCAGCTCATTGTACAGTCTGCTGCGTTGCTGGGTTGTAGGCTCCTGCATATAAGCTTGCAGAAGCTTGAGCAGCACACTGGCGGAATTGGGATTGGGCAGGTTGCCCATTGTATAGTGAAAGGCATCTTCGGAGCCAAGGGGACGGGGAATGGTGGCGTAGCGGTCATCGCACAGGTCAGTAGCTGTAAAGCGGCCATGCTCGTCCAGATGGCTGTTTACGAATTGATAGATTGTCTGTTTCATGTGCTCACCTCGTAATAAAATATGTCTTGCAGCAAATAATGCTGTTCTTAAAAAAGCAAAGAATAACTATATCATAACATAGAGCAAAAATAATGACCAGCAAAAAAAACAAGGCTGCCGTAGTGGCGGAAATCCGCCACGGCAGCAGCCTTAATTTAAGCATATATAATTTTACATTTGCGTTTTGATTTCCAGGAGGCAGTCGCCGCTTTCTACGCGTTCGCCTGCAGCTACATGGATAGCGCTGACGATACCGGAAATCGGTGCCGAAAGCGTGGTTTCCATCTTCATTGCTTCGGTAACAATCAGCGGAGTGCCTTTGGTAACGGACTGGCCTTTTTCTACCAGCACCTTGACAACGGAGCCGGAAAGGGAAGCGCCGATTTCACCCATGTTGCCTTTCTCTGCTTTTTTGCGGGTAACAGTGGTAGTTTTGGCGTTGCGGTCCTTGATTTCGATTTCACGCGGCAGACCGTTGAATTCGAAGAAGACGGTACGCATACCGGCAGCGTTGGCTTCGGAGATGTGGTCCAGCTTGATAACGAGCACTTTGCCCTGTTCAATCTCAACCTTGATAACCTCGCCCGGCGTCATGCCGAAGAAGAAGGTGGGGGTATCGAGAACTGATACATCGCCGAATTGGTTGTAACGGTTTACCCAGTCGATGAATACCTTAGGATAGAGGCAGTAAGCACTGACTGCTTCGTCCGTAGTAGGTGCATCCAGCTCCTTGAGCTTAGCGCGCACATCCTCAAAATCTACCGGAGGCAGTACTGCACCCGGACGCTCGCTGATAGGAGTACGTCCCTTGAGCACCAGCTTCTGCAGCTTTTCGGGGAATCCCTGGTATGGAGTGCCGATGCGTCCTTCGAAGAATTCTACGACGGAGGCCGGGAAGTCGAGAATATCGCCCTTAGCGTAAACATCTTCTTCCGTCAGGTCGTTCTGCACCATGAAGAGTGCCATATCACCGACAACCTTGGAGGACGGAGTAACCTTGATTAAATCGCCGAACATCATGGATACGCGGTGATACATATCCTTGATTTCCTCCCAGCGATGGATAAGGCCCAGAGCCTGTGCCTGCTGTTTGAGGTTGGTATATTGTCCGCCGGGCATTTCGTGTACGTAGACCTCGGGGTTGGGGAAGTTTTCGGTTCTGTCGGCTGCCTTGTAGTAGGGGCGCACGGTTTCCCAATAACGGGACAGCTCGTTCATAGCGTCTACATCAAGACGCGGTTGGCGCGGATGGCCGCTGAGAGCGTAGTACAGGCTGCTGCCGCTGGGTTGGGAGGTACCGTTGCTCATAGCGCTCATAGCAGTATCTACGATATCAACGCCGGCATCAATTGCACGCGCGTAGGTGTAGATAGCGTTGCCGCTGCCCTCGTGGGTGTGCAGATGAATAGGCACGTTGACATAGGATTTGAGGCTGCTTACAAGGCGGTAAGCTGCTTCCGGCTTCAGCAGGCCGGCCATATCCTTGATGGCGATGATGTTGGCACCGGCTTTTTCCAGTTCCTTAGCCATATTGATGTAATAATGTAAATCGTATTTATCGCGGTTGGAGTCGAGAATATCACCGGTGTAGCACAGTGCTGCCTCTGCTACCTTGCCGCATTCGCGGACGGTGTCAATCGACAGGCGCATATTGTCCAGACCGTTGAGGCTGTCGAAGATACGGAAAACGTCGATGCCATTCTTGGCTGCCAGCTTAATGAATTGCTTAACAACATTATCCGGATAGCTGGTATAGCCTACGGCGTTGGCACCGCGCAGCAGCATCTGGAAGAGAATGTTCGGAGCAGCCTGACGGAACTGTGCCAGACGTTGCCAGGGGCTTTCATCGAGGAAGCGATAGGCTACGTCAAAGGTAGCGCCGCCCCAGCATTCAAAGGAGAAAAGTCCGGGCAGCTTGCCGGCGGTGTCGCGCATAACGCGCAGCATATCGGCAGTACGCAGACGGGTTGCGAAGAGGGACTGATGCGCATCACGGAAGGTGGTGTCGGTGAGCAGAACCTCCTGCTGTGCCAGTACCCATTCAGCCAGACCTTCAGGTCCGCGGGTATCAAGAACGTGCTTGGCACCCAGCGCCAGAATGCCGTTGTAGGGTTTGGGCATATTCAGCGGTGCGAAGTTCGGCTTCGGCTGTACGCCGACGTTGGAATAGCCGTTGACGGTGATATCAGCAATATAGTTCAGCAGCTTATTACCACGGTCCAGTGTTTTTTCGAAGACGAACAGCTCCGGTGTATTGTCAACAAAGTCGGTTGTGTAATCGCCCTTGATGAAATGCGGGTTCTGCAGTACATTTTCCAAAAATTTGATATTAGTCTTAACGCCGCGGATACGGAATTCTTTTAAGCAGCGCAGCATCTTGGTAATTGCAATCTGGTGAGTGAGGCCCCAGGTGGTAGCCTTAACCAGCAGAGAATCGTAATACGGAGTGATGACGGAACCGGTGAAGGCGTTGCCACCGTCCAGACGGATGCCGAAGCCGCCGCCGCTGCGGTAGGTAATCAGCTTGCCGGTATCCGGCATAAAGTTGTTGGACGGGTCCTCGGTGGTAATACGGCATTGGATAGCATGGCCGATAGTGGTCAGATCATCTTGCTGCGGCAGGGCGATTTCCGGACCATGCAGGTTGTAGCCCTCGGCAATCTTGATTTGTGTCTGCACAATGTCTATACCGGTAATCTGCTCGGTAACGGTGTGCTCAACCTGAATGCGGGGATTAACCTCGATGAAGTAGAACTTGCCGTCAGGCGTAGCCAAAAATTCTACGGTGCCGGCGCTGATGTAGTCAACATTTTTCATCAGCTTGACAGCAGCGTCGCAGATAGCTTTGCGCTGTTCTATAGGCAGAGCGAAGGCCGGAGCAATTTCAACCAGCTTCTGGTGGCGGCGCTGTACGGAGCAGTCGCGCTCGAACAGATGCATTAAATTGCCGTGGGTATCGCCGATAATCTGTACTTCAATGTGTTTCGGATTTTGCAGATATTTTTCCAGATATATTTCATCATTGCCAAAGGCTTTTTTAGCTTCGCTTTTAGCCATATCGTAGGCAGTTACAGCCTCTTCGGCGCTGTGAACAACGCGCATACCGCGGCCGCCGCCGCCGTTGACTGCTTTAATGATGATAGGATAGCCGCATTTTTCACCAAAGGCCAGTACCTCATCGAGGCTGTTTACTGTACCCTTGCTGCCGGGAATCATGGGGATGCCTGCCAGCTCGGCCTGTTTACGGGCGTTGATTTTGTCGCCGAACATTACCAGGTGCTCCAGACGGGGGCCGATGAAAATCAGTCCCTCCTCAGCACAGCGGCGAGCTAAATTGCTGTTTTCGGATAAAAAGCCATAACCGGGATGGATGGCATCTACGTCGTGCTCCTTGGCTACGCGCAGAATGTCTTCGATATCAAGATAAGCGTCGGTCGGACTTTTGCCTTCGCCTACCATGTAGGCCTCGTCGGCTTTGTTGCGATGCAGGGACAGGGTGTCCTCCTTGGAATATATAGCAACAGTACGGATTCCTAATTCGTTGCAGGCGCGGAAAACGCGGATGGCGATTTCGCCGCGGTTAGCAACTAAAACTGTATTAATTTTAGGCATAAGTTTGACCTCCTTAGATAGTTACATGCTAATTGTATAGAAAACGCCATGTAAATTCAAGGGATAGGACGCATGTATACAAGTATTCTTGCAGGGGACGAGGAGAGTGTGATTTTTTAACACTTTTTGTGTTGACGATACAATCAGCTTCACATTTTTTTCGTTTGTTTATTGCTATAAATAGGTATACAATAATACTTATAAAGCATAGCGAGGAGATGAAATGATGAACGATAACAATGATAAAAAACGGCCATTGACGTATTATTATATGCTGATGCTGGTTTTGATTCTGGTATTCAATTCCGTAATCATGCCAATGTTCTTCAACCCGAAAATGAAGGAGGTTTCCTATAATAATTTTCTTCAGATGGTGGATGAAGGCAAGGTATCTAAGGTAGAAATTACCGATAAGCGTCTGGCTGCGGTTGATAAGAACAACGAAAAGGAAATTTATGTTACCGGCAGGGTGGAGGACCCAGAGCTGGCCAACCGCCTGATGAAGAGTAAGGTAGAATTTACGCAGGTTGTGCCTAAGGAACAAAGTCCTCTGGTAACCTTTTTCACCAATTGGGTACTGCCGATTCTGATTTTCTTTGGCCTGGGACAGTTATTTATGTACTTCATGGGCAAGCGCATGGGCGGTAACGCCATGAGCTTCGGCAAGAGCAATGCCAAAGTTTATGTGGAAGCGCAGACAGGCAAGAGCTTTGCCGATGTAGCAGGTCAGGATGAGGCCAAAGAAGCGCTGATGGAGCTGGTTGATTTTCTGCATAATCCCGGCAAGTACAAGGATATCGGTGCTAATATGCCGAAGGGTGCATTGCTGGTTGGTCCTCCTGGTACAGGTAAAACCTTGCTGGCGCGTGCGGTAGCAGGCGAAGCTAAGGTGCCGTTCTTCAGCATCAGCGGCAGTGAATTTGTAGAAATGTTCGTCGGCATGGGCGCTGCCCGTGTGCGCGATTTGTTCAAGCAGGCGCAGGAAAAGGCACCTTGCATAGTATTTATCGATGAAATCGATGCCATCGGCAAACGCCGTGATAACGGCCAGTTCGGCGGCAATGATGAACGCGAGCAGACTTTGAATCAGCTGCTGAGCGAAATGGACGGTTTTGACGGCAGCAAGGGTGTAGTTATTCTGGCAGCTACCAACCGTCCGGAATCTCTGGATAAGGCGCTGCTGCGTCCGGGACGTTTTGACCGCCGCATTCCTGTTGAGCTGCCGGATCTGAAAGGCCGTGAGGCTATCCTGAAGGTTCATGCACGTAACGTGCGTATGGCAGAGAATATCGACTATGGCACGTTGGCGCGGGCAACAGCCGGAGCCAGCGGTGCAGAGCTCGCCAACATTATCAACGAGGGTGCGTTGCGAGCTGTAAAAATGCATCGTAACGTAGTGGAGCAGGAAGATCTGGAGGAATCCATTGAAACCGTTATCGCCGGTTATCAGCGTAAGGGTGCGGTAATTTCTCCCGCAGAGAAAAAGGTTATTGCCTACCACGAAATTGGCCATGCACTTGTTGCTGCTATGCAGAAGCACAGTGCTCCGGTACACAAGATTACTATTATTCCGCGTACTAACGGCGCTTTAGGCTACACCATGCAAATCAGCGAAAATGACAGCGTGCTGATGACCAAGGAAGAGCTGTTCAACAAGATTGTAACCATGACCGGCGGCCGCAGTGCCGAGGAGGTTGTTTTCGGCAGCATTACCAGCGGTGCTTCCAATGATATTGAGCAGGCTACAAAGCTGGCACGCAGCATGGTAACACGTCTTGGTATGACGGAAGAATTTGATATGATGGCTACCGAGGTTGTGGCCAACCGTTATCTGGGCGGTGACGCTGCCCTGCAGTGCAGTGAAACTACAGCCGGCAAGATTGATGCCAAGGTTTTGGCGTTGATAAAGGAGGCTCACGCAAAGGCACGCACGATTTTGCAGGACAACAGAGATAAGCTGGATGTACTGGCACAGTACCTGCTGGAGAAGGAAACTATTACCGGTGAGCAGTTTATGGCTTTGCTGCAGCAGGAGCAGGCTAAGGAAGCTGCCGACGAGAACAAGCCGGAAGTATAAAATAAGTGCAAGCTTAAACGCAGTTACGTATTCCGTAAAACGGCAACGTGACTGCGTTGTTTTTTTGCACGCAGCGGTAATCGCGAAAAAAAAAATAAAAAAATTAAAATTAGCTATTGCTAACTGTAGAAATATGTGCTACAATAATCGTGAAGTTAGTGATGGCTAACCAATGTATATCGTCCCTTCCTGATTTTGCATTGCAGCCTTGACCTTTGACCTTGACAATTTCCTTAAGTGCATTGGTTAGCTCCTCTACTTTTAAACAAGCTGCTATTTGCTTTTTAAGCAAATTCATATTTTCTCCTCCAAAAACAGACAGAACGCTGAAAATCCGTTAGGCAAGCGGGTTTCAGCGTTCTGTTTTGATACTGTTCTATAATTTGTCCAGCATTGCGGCAATATTCGATTACCTAAGTGTAATTTTCTTATGCAAGCAGTCTATTATTGGAGCGTTTTTATTTGCACAAAATCGCCATTAGCGTTATAATATTTTTCTACTGTTGTATGATTTTATTTTTATTTTGAGGTGGATTTTATGAAAAACTGGAAGCTAATTCTAGCTATCCTTACGGCTAATGTCGTATTGATGGCTGCAGGCTATACCATGCTTATTCCTTTTTTGCCGATGTATCTGATGAACGAACTGGGAGTGAGCGCAGACGATGTAAAAATGTGGAACGGCGCGATTTTTTCCATAACCTTTCTGATTGGCGGTATCATGGCGCCTATCTGGGGTAAAATGGCTGATACGCGTGGCAAAAAGATGATGGCGGTGCGTGCGGGTGCAGGCCTGGCTCTGTCGTACTTTTTGGGTGGCATAGTAACTACGCCGGAGCAGATGTTTGGCGTGCGTGTGCTGCAGGGCTTTGCTGCAGGCTTGTGGAGCGCATGCCTGGCGATTGCTACAAGTCTGGTGCCGATGGAAAAGCTGGGCGTGAGCCTGGGCATTATGCAGGCGGGATTGACCTGTGGCAATGTCATCGGTCCGCTGGTCGGCGGTTCGCTGGCAACACTGTTTGGCATGCGTGCTTCATTCTTCGTTGCAGGTGGGTTGCTGACGATTATTACGCTGGTATTTATGTTCTACATTCCCGAGCCGCCGAAGGCGGAGCCGAAAAAGCTTGCGGTCAAGCCGCAGGTACAGCTTTTACAGCAACCTGTAATTCGTGAAACGCTGATTTACATTGCTGTAGCTCAGATGGTTATCCTGCTGATTCAGCCGATTTTGAGCCTTTATGTGGCAGAGCTGAATCATGGTGAGGGCAACATTATGTTTCTTTCCGGCGTGGCCTTTTCGCTCGTAGGCATTGCCAGTGCTATTACTGCGCCGAGCTGGGGACGCTTCGGACAGGAGCACGGCTTTTATAAAGCGTTGTGCGCTGCTACGCTGCTTTCTGGCTTGATGAGTGCGGTGACGGCAATGCCACAGACACTGCTTTTGTTCTGTGTCTGCAATTTTTGCTATGGCTTGTGCTGTGCCGGTATTCAGCCTTCGCTGAGTGCGGTTTTGGCCAGCAATACAACTACCGACCAGCGCGGACGCGTTTTTGGCTTTATGTTCAGTGCTCAGCAGTTCGGTTCCATGGTAGGTCCTTTACTTGGCGGAGCTATTGCTACATTTGCGCCGTTGCAAAGCCTTTTTGTAGTAGCCGGTGTGATTCTTTTCGGCATCAGCGCTTGCGTTTGGTTTCGTCATAGTCATGAGCAAAATATTCTTGCTTAGACTGCTTTGAACATTATAATTGAAGATAATTTTCAGGAAATTAATCAGTTGAGAAAAACTCTGTAAGTCTTGTAATATGAGGCTTGCAGAGTCTTTCTTTTGCTTGCGAAAAAAGATTTTCCCATATCACACAGATTTCACATATGTGACAAAACAAATTAGACAGAAAATTCGCTAATAGACTATAATCGGCTATGTGGAGGTGATGAAAATTAAGCTTAGAGGAGGCGTGAGCCTAGCGGAGCAAATCAGCTTCTACCGTCAGTTAGCAGTTATCTTGCGCAGCGGCTTGCCGCTACTGCATGCGCTGCAGCTTTTGCAAAAGCATGGCAGCGCTAAGCAGATGCTGCTTTGCTATCGCCTGCAGCAAAGGCTGCGTCGTGGCAGCAGCCTGGCGCAGGCTTTAGCAGCAGAACCTTACTGCTGCAGTCACCTGGCAGTTACACTGGTGGCTGTGGGCGAGGAGAGCGGTGAGCTGGCCACGTTGCTGGAGCAGCTTGCTGTGTATTACAGCAGGCAACTGCAACTGCGGCGTTTTGTGCAACGGGCTGTGACCTATCCGGTATTTTTGCTGGTAGCTTCCGTTGGCGTGCTGCTGCTGTTTTTGCTGTATATCCTGCCGGTGCTTGCCGATACCTACAGCGCTATGGGCGTGCGTCCGACTGGTACGTTAGCTTTGCTGCTGGCGCTGAAGGACGGTCTGCTGCAGCAGCCGTTACTGGCGGTGCTCTGTGCGGCAGCGCTAACAGGCATTCTGCTGCTAATGGGACGCAAGCTGTTGCGCTGGTTTTTACGCAGTCGTCTGAGCGGTAATTTTCATGGCCTTTTATTAGAAGTACGCTTTTGCAGATTGCTGGCTCTGCTTTTGGAAAGCGGTGTTGGCATAACAAGAGCGGTAGCAATTGTGACAGATACCATAGATGATGAGCAATATGCACAGCAGCTGCGCCTGCTGAACAGCAGGCTGCAGCGCGGCATTGCTATTGAGCAGGCTGCAGGCGGCGCCAAGGAGCTTTTTTCAGCGCTGATGCTGGAGCTGGTGTGCGTGGGCGCGTCTACAGGTTATCTGCCGCAGATGCTGCAGGAAGCAGTAACAGCCGGGGAGCAGCGTTTGCAGCAGCAGCTTGGCAGGCTGCAGGAGCTGCTCGTGCCATTACTGCTTCTGGTGGCGGCGATTATCATAGCGGGAATCGTCTGCATAATTATCGGTCCGCTATTTGAGATGCTTTCGGCAATGCCGGAGTAAATTCAGGAGGTGCGATAGTGTTAAAGACAATGCGTAAACAAGGTGGCTTTACTTTGATTGAGGTGGTGGCGGCGGCCGCTCTGATTGGCATTATGGCGACAATGCTGCTGCCTTCACTTTCAGGTGCTAATGACAGAGTGAAGAATGCCCGTCTGCAAAATGATCTGGTAACTATAGACCAGGCCATTCAGCTGTATAAAATGGATGCAGGTACTGTGCCGACAGAGCTGAATACACTAGACAGCGAATATCTTGGCGGTAAGCTGGAATTCAAGGATGCCAAGGGCGAAGCCTTGACCTATACACCTAATACAGCCGACGGTAGCTATACCCTCAGCGGAAAAAACAGCAAGGGTGAGGCCGTAACATCCCCGGGCAGCAAAGCTGTTAGCGGTGAATCATAAGGCTGGCGGCTATTTATTACTGGAGCTTTTGCTGGCTATATGGTGTTTGGGAACATTTTTTGTAATGCTCTACCCTGGTAGCCAGATGCTGCAGCGGCAGTACTATAAGCAGCAGATGCGCTATGCTGCCTATCTGTTGGCTGCTGACATCAGACAGATACAGCAGCGCACGATATTTCAGCCGGAAAATTATCTTTATACTTTGAAAGTAAGCGGTAATGACAAGCATGGTTACAGGATTTACCGTGAGAAGAAGGTCTGGAAGCGCGTAAGGTTAGAGCCGACAATCAGTCTGACATGCGAAGCACATATGAAGTCGTTAAGCTATGATGAAAATGGCAGTCCTAGTGTCAGTGGTGGCTATAGCCTGGAGCATCAGCAGCTTCCTGGCGTGTATTTTCTGCTGTCAGTTCAGCCGGTTACAGGCAGGGTGACTGTTTATGAAAAATAGCAGAGGCTTTTGTCTGGTGCAGGAGCTGGTGTGCTTTTGCCTGACGGCCTTATTACTTGCTTCAGCGGTGCAGTGCTTTTACCGCAGCAGCTGGCTGCTGCAGCAAAGCAGGGAGCTGCAGCAGGCTACGCTTGCTGTACAGCAGGTGTTGGCAGGCGAGGAGTACAATGGCAGGTTTGTGGTGACACAAAAGCTGGAAGCTGGCAGTATAGATGGTTTAGTGATGCAGGAGGTGCAGGCAGCACATGGCAAGGTCAAGGTTAAGCTTATACGGGCGATGCCGACGGCAGAGAGGCTATCTGTTGCTGGAAATGCTGATGGGACTTCTGCTGGCAGTAGTACTGGCGATGCTCGTTTTTAGAGCAACAGGAGCCAGTGCCCATAGCTTTGGGCGCTTGCAGGATGAATTGCAGCTGCAGGAAGCAAGACGTCATATTCTGACGCAGCTGGAAAAGATTATCTGCTATGATGCACAGCGAGTCATCAGACTGCAGGAGAATGGCCAGATAACCTGTACGATGGTTGATGCCTGCAAACGTGTTACTATTTACAGCGAAAAGCAGGGTTTGTACAAAAAGACGTCTAAAAATAACGGCATTGGTGTAAACCCGGTTTCCCTGGAGGGCGTGGGCGTTACTGGCTGGCAGCTGCAGCGTTGCTCGCCGCAGCTTTTGTGCATAAGCTTTAATCTGAGCAGGAATGGCCGTCAACTGCAGGTGAAGCGTTATCTTATTTGTTATAATGCGAGGATAGCAGATGATATATAGCGTTAAGGGGAGCATATCACTTCCCTGCCTGCTGGCGGCGCTGCTTTTGGCACTCAGTGCTCAGCTAAGCCTGCTTTATGCAGTCAGGGGTTATGAATCAGAGAAGGATTTTCTGCGGGAACAGCAGCTAAGGCTGTTGTGCAGCTCAGTATTACAGGCTATTGGCCAGGAGCCGCGGCCGCCAGGAAGGCAGGTTTGCTATGAGGGCGAGCTGCAGCCGGACAGTGAACCGGTGACGGTGACAAGTGAAAGCATTTACAGCTCAGACGGATTTATAGATTACCTGAAGGTAACAGCAGCAGCCGCTAATCATGCTGGCGCAGTACAGCGGCTGCATCGTATCAGGGTGAGCTTTGGTCCGCAAATGCAGGCTCTGGCAGCTAAGGGCGTCCTTGCAGGACGCTCTCTGACAGGCGGCGAATATCTGCAGCAGGCAGCGTTATATACAAGCATAGAAGAAGTAAGGCTGCCGCAGATGAGCTTTTTGCGGAATAAATGTCCTAGTGTACTGAATAAGAAGGCGGTGGCGGAAGTTGGCCTCAGTGCCCGCTTTTACTATCTGAAGAATAACAACTCTCTCTTGTTGGGTAGGGAAGGCCTGCATGGTCCGACGATGATAGTAAATCCTTATTCGATTACTACTGCCAAAGGCTCTTATTACCCGGACCGTTTGGTGCTTATCAGCGAAAATGGTAATATCAAGCTGAGTGCTGGCACGAGGCTGGCACAGGCGTTGGTGCTGGCGAAAGGGATGGTAACTATTTGTGAAGGCTGTCAGCTGAATGGCTTTGTTATGGCGGATAAAATAGTCATTGAGGGCAAAGCGGACCTTACTCCTGATACAGGTGCCGTTGAACCGATGCTGACACCATATTTCAACTACTTATAATTTTGCTGAATACATTGCATAACCAAAAAGAACTAGCCTGAGCTTTTTACAAGCTCCAGCTAGTTCTTTTGTATTGCTTATTCAGCCGCAGGCTTTTCAGCTTTGGGCTTTTTCTTGTTATGCGCCTGCATAACCTCTTCGATATCGCCGGATTTAATCCATTCCTCCAGCGCTGTAGCCATCTCTGCTACTGCTGCCTCAATAGCAGTTTTATCATCGCCCTGGAAGGCATGCAGTACATGGTTGACAACAGCTTTGTTGTTGCGTGCCGGATGACCGATGCCGATTTTAAAACGTGGGAAGGCATCGGTGCCTAAATGCTCGGTAATGGATTTGATGCCATTGTGACCGCCGGCGCTGCCCTTGCGGCGGATGCGCAGCTGGCCTACAGGCATATCCATATCGTCCTGGATAACAGCGATATCATTCGGGTCGATGTGATAGAAGTTGGCGTAGGCACCTACGGCAACGCCGCTGAGATTCATGTAGGTGGTAGGCTTGATGATGAGGATTTTTTCGGGAGCGCGGTATTCTGCCATATAGGCACTGCGGTCCTCCTTACCGAAGCTCACGCCAAGACGGCGTGCCAGCTCGTCAACTACCATAAAGCCGATGTTGTGACGGGTATTTTCGTATTCGCGGCCGATATTGCCAAGGCCGACAATTAGTTTCATATTGTTTGTTGCTCCTTTTTATTTATTCAGTTCTTCGATGGTGACAAATTCATATCCATCTGCACGCAGACGGTCGATGATGAGGCCGACTGCCTCAATCGTCTGGTCACGCGGTGCCAGATTTTTGGGACTGTCGCCGTCATGCAGCAGGACAATAGCACCGGGGGCTGCGTTCTCGCAGACTCTGTCGGCGATTACCTGCACGCCGGGGTTCGTCCAGTCGCGGGGAATGATGCTCCAGTTTACTAGCTGCATACCTGCATCATTGATAGCCTTGACAGTGCTCCAGTCCTTGAAGCCGTGCGGCGGACGCATATACTGCGGTGCAGTACCGGTGATGCTCTGCAGCGTTTCCTTGCCGTAGGCGATGTTGGCGGCAGCCTCACTGCTGCTGAGCTTAAGCAAATCTTTGTGATAGCCTGCATGCAGAGCAATCAGGTGTCCTTGTGCCTGGACGAGCTTTACTGTTTCCGGATGCTTGGCAGCGTTTTCGCCAACCATAAAGAAGGTGGCATGCACATTTTTGGCAGCCAAAAGCTTGAGCAGCTTCTGGGTATAGGGCGGATAAGGGCCGTCGTCAAAGGTGAGGGCAATGAGCTTGCGCCCGTGGGTATTTTCCGCATGTGTTATAACCTTGCCATAAAAGCTGTTGCGGGGAAGTACGGCGAGCAAGAGCAACGTGCCTGCAAGCGCAAGGCTGAGAGCAGCGCTTATAGCGGCAGTCTTTCTGCTGATTTTTTTGTATATCCCCAGCCACAGCAGCAGTACGCCGGCAAGGGAACAGATGATAAGAAGATAAATGATACGCATAATTACTCCAAATATTAAAGCCGGTAGTTTTGCCGGCTTTAATCATAACAAAAAGGCTTGCCAGAGGCAAGCCTTTTTATATTACGCTTAGTGTTTGGTATCGAATAATTGGCTTACAGACCAGTCATTGTAGATGCGCAGAATGGTTTCTGCCAGAATCGGCGCAATGGAGAGCACCTTAATTTTCGGGTGCTTTTTGGAAGGAGCCAGAGGAATGGTGTTGGTAACAACCAGCTCGGTGATATCGGATTGAGCAATGCGGGACAGTGCCGGATCGGTCAGGATCGGGTGAGTGCAGCATGCATATACTTCTTTAGCACCGAATTTCTTCAGAGCGCGTGCGCCTTCGGTCAGGGAACCTGCGGTATCAACCATGTCGTCTACCATGATGCAGGTTTTGCCTTTAACGTCGCCGATCAGGTTCATAACCTCAGCAACGCCGGGTTCCGGACGACGTTTGTCGATGATAGCCAGCGGTGCATTCAGCATTTCAGCGAAATTGCGGGCACGGCTTACGCCACCAAGGTCCGGAGAGATAACAACCATGTCTTCCAGATTCTTGGATTTAATGTATTCTGCCATCAGCGGGCCGCCGGGCATATGGTCAAAGGGGATGTTGAAGAAGCCTTGAATTTGTGCAGCGTGCAGGTCGATGGTTACTACACGGGTAATGCCTGCAGTTTCCAGCAGGTCTGCCATCAGCTTAGCAGTGATAGGCTCACGGCCGCGTGCTTTGCGGTCTTGGCGTGCATAGCCATAGTAGGGGATAACAGCAGTGATGTGGTTAGCGCTGGCGCGTTTGAAGGCATCAGCCATAATCAAAAGCTCCATTACGTTATCGTTAACGATAGGGCCGCAGGTCGGTTGTACAATGAAGATATCCTTGCCACGTACACTTTCGTTAATCATTACCTGAACTTCGCCGTTGTTGAAACGGTTAACTACAGAATCACCAACGGTGGTTCCGAGGTAAGCAGCGATTTCGCGTGCCAGATCAGGGTTTGCATTACCGGTAAATATTCTTAACTTATTCTCGTCAGACAACATGTCCAATCCCTCCAAAATTACCTTGTTGTAGTTTGCTGGTGCGATGAGCAAAACTTTACTTAAATTTAATTATACACAAAAAACACGTAAATCACAAGTTTTTTGTAAACTTTTTGACACATATGTGACTATAAAAGCTTATTTACTTTCGTTGCGGTATTTTTCGGCCCAGCCTTCGATATTTTTCTGACGGGCACGTGCAATGCCCAGAGCATTTTCGGGTACTTCCTTGGTGATAGTGCTGCCGGCACCGATGTAAGTGTTGGCCTGCACAGTAACAGGAGCAACAAGGTTGGTGTTGCAGCCGACGAAGGCGTTGTCACCGATAACAGTGCGATGCTTCTTCTTGCCGTCGTAGTTGACGGTGATGCAGCCGCAGCCCATGTTAACGCCGCTGCCGATATCGCTGTCGCCGATGTAGGTGAGGTGCGGCAGCTTGGTGCCTTCGCCTACGTTAGAGTTTTTAACCTCTACATAGTTGCCGATTTTAACGTGGTCGCTGATAACGGTGTCGGGACGCAGATGCACATACGGACCGGCGGTAACGTGGTTTTTAACCTCGCAGTCATGGCCGTAGATGAATTGCAGATGGTTGTCGTCACCAATTTTTACATTAGTGAAGCGGGCGTTAGGTCCGATTTCGCAGTCCTCGCCGATTTCAGTTGTACCTTCCAGCCAGGTGTAGGGATAAATAACGGTATCGCGGCCGATTTTTACGCTTGCTTCGATGAAGGTGCTGGCAGGATCCATAATGGTTACGCCTGCGTCCATCAGCTTATCCAAAATGCGCTGGCGCATAACGCCTTCGGCAACGGAAAGCTGCTTGCGGGAGTTGATGCCCATAACCATATCGCTGTCATCAGTGGAAATACCGCCGACCTTAGCGCCTGCTTCGTTGAGCTTTTGCAGTACGTCGGTCAGGTAATATTCGCCTTGGGCATTGTCGTTGGTCAGGGTAGCCAGCACGTCAAACATTTGCGGGCATTCCATGCAGTAAATACCGGTATTGATTTCTTTGATAGCCTTTTGCTCTTCGGTAGCATCCTTTTGCTCTACGATGCCCTGTACATTGCCGTCAGCATCGCGAACAATGCGGCCGTAGCCGAACGGGTCATCCATAATTGCCGTAAGTACGGTAGCAGCAGCGCCGCTTTCCTGATGTGCTTCACAGAACTTTTTAAGCTCTTCGCCGTCCAGCAGCGGAGTGTCGCCGCACAGGATGAGTGCAGTGCCGTGGAAGTCCTTCAGGGCATCGGCAGTCTGCATTACAGCGTGGCCGGTGCCAAGCTGCTCGGCCTGCAGGGCGATAGTTCCCTGATTGCCTACCATTGCTTCTACCAGCTCTGCTTCATGGCCTACGATAACCACCTTTTTGTCTGCGCCGGCAGCGCTTGCTGCGTCAATTACGTGCTGCAGCATGGGCTTGCCGCCTACCTTGTGCAGTACCTTGGGGTATTTGCTGCGCATTCTTGTTCCTTTGCCTGCGGCGAGGATGATTGCTACTAATTTTGACATTACAGTTCTTCCTTTCCTGGCCGTCTATAAGGCACCATCTGCGTCACGACGGCTCCTAGACGTACAAGGAGTACGCCGTCGTCACCATCGTTTAGCATCTGGTACCTTCTAGCCAGCCTGACGTAGTTTAAAGTTAATAAAATTCCTGGCTGTCCATAAGGCATCATCTGCGTCACAACGGTTCCTGGACGTACAAGTAGTACGCCGTCGTCAACTTCGTTTAACATCTGATAACTTATAGTCAGCCTGACGTATTATATATTATTTATTTACTTCCAATGTTACCTTCTGCTGCTCTTCGTCTACGTTATGCAGGGTGAAGAAGGCAGTATAATCTTCTACCAGTTTGCGTTCCGGTGCGGCAGTGGCGATTAAAAAGGCTTTGCCTACAACCTGAGCGCCGACTTCGTGCGCTAAAGCAATCATGCCCTTGGCGGTGCCGCCGCCCTTCATAACATCATCCACAATTAGCACACGGCTACCGGGCTGCAATGCGCGCTTGGGCATGGCCATGTTTTGGATAACCTTGGTGGAGCCGCTGACGTAATTGATGTTGACGGTGCTGCCTTCGGTAATATCACTGGTGTGACGGGCGATAACAAGAGGCACGTTAAACGCACGCGCTGTCTGCATAGCCAGCGGAATACCGCTTGTTTCAACCGTCATGATGCAGTCCGGTGCCAGCTCTTGCAGGCGGAGCATAAAGATTTCACCCAGACGCACTACGGTTTCCGGATGGCAGAGAATATCGGTAGTATAAAGCATACCGCCGGGCAAGATGCGGTCCGGAGAGGTGAGGCGGGCAGCCAGCTCTTCCAAGAAGGCTGCGTCATCCTCCGGCAGATGGCCGGGGATAAAGCGCACGCCGCCGGCAGCACCGGAAACGGTTTCTACCTTGCCCAGGCCGTAAAGCTCCAAACCGGATTTTACGGCTAAAACATCCTCGCTGAGGGTGGATTTGGCGATAGCAAATTTTTTGCAGAAATATGAAAATGAAAACAGCCGATATGGATGATCGGCTAAAAGTTTACTTAACGCTGCTACGCGTTCAATTCTTTTGGCTTTTACCATATATAAGCGTCCCCCTTGCAAGTTCTAAATCACTTGGTTTATCTATATCCATGCCAATACATGCATGACGGGTGATGATGGCTTTGCAGCGCATTTCCAGAAGTGCGGAGGTACGTGCTTCAGCGTCAGCCACTGTCAGGCGATGGCACAGGAGCTTTAGCAAAAATCCCCAGCCCAGCCAGTTGCACAGCTTAAGCGGTGATTTGCGGCGAGCAAAGATTTCGCGTGCTTTTTGCTGGCCGCCGGGAATAATTTCTTTGGCCATCAGCATCATATTGCCACCGGTAAAGATGCCATCACGCAGCTTGCCGTAGGTGCGCTGGGCAACGGGATAGGCGCTCAGGCAGGCATCCTTGGGGATGATGGGATAATAAAGCTGGCCTTCAGGTGAGGCATTGCAGGCTGCAAGAAAGTCGCGTACTGCAAGCGAAGTCAGCAGCGGAATGTCGTCGCATACTCCCAGCAGCTTTTCGCTGGCATCAGGGCCTAAGGCTTCAGCGGCGACAGCGGCTGTAGCCGGCAGGTCGCCTGCGGCTTCACACAGCAGAATGTTGGCCGGTAACGTGCCCTCCAAAAGCGGCAAGGCTTCGGGGCGGGCCGCTACGACAATGCGGCGGATGCGTCCGCTTCCCAGTAGGGCTGCGATGATATAGTCTATGAGGCGCTTGTCGCCAAGCGGTGCCAGGCAGCGGTGTTCGGTGCCGGCGCAGTTCTTCAGCCAGGGACTGAGACCGCCTGCTGCAATAAAAGCATCTATATTAGCAGTTGTCATGCTTACGCCTTCTTCTGCGGCAGATGCTCGCTGAGGGAACGCATGAGGGTGTGCTCGGCGTTTTCCAGATGGATACGGGCTGCGTATTGCGCACGTTCTACATCATGGGCAGCAATAGCTTCTACCAGATTGCGGTGCTCGTCCATGGTTTCCACCAAACGTCCCGGGTAGCTCATGGAACGGCCGCGGATAGTAGTCATCTGCTCGCGCAGGTTATTGATGATGCTGCGCAGGCGCTCGTTGCGGCTGGCAGTGTATAACATATCGTGGAAAGCAGTATCTACTTCGACGATTTTATCCATATCATTGTTGGCGATATGCTGGCCGATTTCGATAAGATAACCGTTAAGCTGTTCAAGCTCCTCATCCGTAATACGCTCGGCAGCCAGACCGGCAGCCAGAATATCAAGGCTGATACGGATTTCGTAAATTTCGGTGATATCCTTAATGGAAATATCGGCAACGTAGGTGCCACGACGGGGAATCATAACTACAAAGCCTTCCAGCTCCAGCTTACGGATAGCTTCACGCACGGGCGTACGGCTTACGCCCATTTCGTCAGCCAGCTGGATTTCCATCAGGCGTTCACCGGGGCTGAAGGTGCCGTCAATAATAGCTTGACGGATATTTTCACAGACAAGCTCACGCAGAGGCTTGTAGCTGTCTAGTTTTATAGGCTGCAAATGTCCGGACATATTTATTTTCTCCTTCCGATAGTTGTCGTAATTGCTGTTTCTACATCAAAATCTGTCAGTGCCTGCTGTACGCGCTCGGCAGTTTCTTTGTCAGCAGTAAGGCCGAAGACGGTCGGACCGCTGCCGCTCATGAGGGCGTAGTAGGCACCTGCTCCCAGCATAGCAGCCTTGATAGAGGCTATAACGGGGTGTGCCGGGATGGTGGCAGTTTCTAAAACATTGCCCATGTAGGGGGTGATAGCCTGGCCGCCTTCGCGCAGATATGCTTCCAACTGCCAGATGCAGGGAGCGTGTACTACACGACCGCGGTCAAAATGTTGGTAAACCCAGGCGGTGGAAACCTCCAGGCCGCGTGGCTTGGCCAGTACCAGCCATGTTTCAGGCATATCCTTCAGCTTGGTGAGGACTTCACCGCGTCCTGTTGCCAGCATCGTACCGCCTTCAATGCAGAAGGGGATATCGCTGCCTAGTTGAGCGGCGAGCTGCTCCAGCTCATAATTTTCCAGGTTAAGCTCCCAATAACGGTTCAGGCCGCGCAAAACTGCTGCCGCATCACTGCTGCCGCCCGCCAGACCTGCCGCCAGAAAAATTTTTTTGTTCAAGGCTATGTGAACGTTCGGAATAATATTGCAGTGACCTGCGAGCAATGCGGCTGCTCTGTAGGCCAGGTTATCAGGACCGCAGCTGAGGTTGTGCAGATTGCAGCTGATCTGAATGCCGTTACCCTTGCTGATAACAACCTCGTCGCTTAGACCGACGCTCTGCATAATCATACTTACCTCATGGTAGCCGTCCTCGCGCTTGACGAGAATATCAAGTCCCAAATTTATTTTGGCATATGCCGTTTCTTTTATTTGCTTCATTATAAGTTCACCTGCCTAATATTGTATACAGTATTATTTTATACTGCTTATGCCTGCATAGCAAGAATTTTTTTCGAACGTTCGGGATTTTGGCGAGAAAAATATTTAGTAGTTGCCTTTCTGCGTTAAAGTGTTACAATATATACATAAAAAACATATTCAGAATATTTTGCTTGCAAAGGAGAATTTTATGAATCCCGCTTTGAAGAAAAAACTTTACCATTATGCTATGGTGACCTTGGCCTGTGCGATTATGGGTATTGCCATGAATACCTTTTATATGCCTAACAAGATGCTCAGCGGCGGCATCGGCGGCGTTGCCGTACTTGCCTATTATGTTGCCGGCCTGCCGATGGGCGCTACCAGCTTAATCTGCAACGTGCCGCTGTTCTTTTTAGCCTATAAGTATATGGACAGGGAATATACCATTAGCGCGCTCTATGGTATCATTGCTTTTTCTGTATCCCTGGATTTCTTCCATTTTTTGTCGACCTATACTGTAGTGCATGACAAGCTGCTGGCCTGCATTGCCGGCGGTGTGCTTTACGGCATCGGTGCTGCGTGCATGTACCGCGTGGGCGGCTCCAGCGGCGGTACGGATATTATCGGCGCTATTATCCAGAAAAATTATTCTATCTCAATCAGTACAACCGGTTTTGCTTTCAATATTTGTCTGCTGCTGGCCAGTGTTTCCTTATTCGGTATTGAGCCAGTGCTGTATACCTTGCTTACCTTTTTTGTGATGACCAAAACCTGTAATGCGTTTACGACAGGCTTTGATTATAAAAAGAAGGTTATCATCATCAGCGAGCATCACGAGGAGATTGCGGAAGCAATTATCAAAATCGTCGGCCGCGGTGTTACCTATATCAGCGGCGAGGGCTGCTTTACGCATCGTCATCGCGAGCTGGTTTTTGTAGTCATCAAGCTGACGCAGCTGGCGAAGGTACGCTCCATTGTGCGTGAGATTGATCCTGCTGCCTTTATGATTATCAGTGACGTCAACGACGTATTCGGTCGTGGCTTTACGCTTAAGCCGTCCGGTCCGAACTTCCCAAGACCTAAGTTCCCAGAAAAAGAAGAATAAAGTTAACGTGAAAAAGCTTCCAAACTATCAGGTGATAGTACGGAAGCTTTTTTATTTTTAAGCCGGTACGGAGGATTCTAGCATTGAAGGAGCCGTAACAGCGATTGTTTTTTGAAAAAGAGCTGTCAAAACAGCATGCAATCGGAAGATAAATCTGTAAAAAAACCGGCAGTCAATAACGGTTCTACAAAACAATATATAAGTTATGCCAAAATGATATATTCCCTTAATGATATTATGCTATAATAAATGGGAATAATTAGGGTTATTTTTATGGAAAAAATAGCCACTTTCAGCATTTTTGTAATAAAAGTAATTGACGCAAGTGTCAAAAATGTTATACTATATAAGGAATGAGTAGTTTAGTGTTTTTCGTGTGCAAGGATTCAGATTCCGGTGGAGAAAGAAATAAATGTTAAGTGCTTATGGTTTTCCCTTTTTGCTTGCCGCTCTGGTGAGCTATATACTGACCCCTTATATTAAAACATTAGCCTTTAAAATCGGTGCGATTGACAAGCCCGATAACCGCAAGGTGCATAAGAAGATTATGCCTCGTCTTGGCGGTCTGGCTATTTATATTGCCTTTATGATTGCCGCAGTGGCAAGCTTGGAGCTGACGAAGGATATTGTCGGCATTCTGCTTGGCGGCAGCGTGATTGCCATCGTAGGCGTACTGGATGACAAATATCAGCTGCCGGCAAAGGTCAAGCTGCTGGGGCAAATTTTTGCTGCCTGCATTCTTGTTGCCTTCGACATCCGTATCGAATGGGTAAACAACCCCTTTGGCGGCTATTTTTATCTTAACGAATGGTTTATTTCCGTACCGCTGACTATTTTCTGGGTTATCAGCTTTACGAACGTTGTCAATCTGATTGACGGTCTGGACGGCCTGGCAGCAGGCGTATCTGCGATTGCTTCCATGACGGTCATTCTGGTTGCGGTTCAGATGGGTTATTACCATATAGCTGTAATGACTGCGGCTCTGGCCGGCGGCATTATCGGTTTTATCCGCTATAATTTTAATCCCGCTACTATTTTCATGGGCGATACAGGCAGTATGTTCATCGGCTATATGCTGGCAGCTATTTCGGTTTACGGCGCAGTCAAGACTGCTGCTACCGTAGCGCTGATTGTACCGGCGATTGCTTTGGGTCTGCCGATTATGGATACAGCCTTTGCGATTATGCGCCGCTACAGCAACGGCCGCCCTATTTTCCAGCCCGATAAGGGCCATTTGCATCACCGCCTGCTGGCGATGGGCATGAACCAGAAGCAGGCAGTGCTCTTGATGTATGCTATTACTGCCGTGCTCGGTATTGCAGCTGTGCTGTGGGCAGAGTTCGACGGCTTCTACGCTGCACTTATTATAGCGGTTATTATTACGGCAGTTGCCGTTGGTGCTAAGAAAATCGGTATTCTGAACGACAGATAAGGGGGAGGAAGAACCGTGGAGAAGATAAAGTTAATGACAGTTTTCGGCACTCGTCCGGAAGCCATCAAAATGTGCCCGCTGGTGCTGGCAATGCGTAAATATCCCGAATATATCCAGCCGATTGTGGCAGTTACCGCACAGCATCGCGAGATGCTTGATCAGGTACTGGATTTGTTTGGCATTACGCCTGATTATGATTTGAACATTATGTCGGCAGGTCAAACCCTGTATGATGTTACCACCCGCGCGCTGATGGGCCTGAAATCCGTAATGGAGGAAGCAAAGCCCGATATGGTGCTGGTGCATGGCGATACCTCGACTACCTTTGCCGGGGCTCTGGCTGCCTTTTATGCGCAGATTCCTGTAGGCCATGTGGAAGCAGGCCTGCGTACCGGTAATAAATATTCTCCTTACCCGGAGGAAATGAACCGCAAGCTGACCGGTGCGATTGCCGATATGCATTTTGCGCCGACTTCTACCAGCAAGGCTAACCTGCTGAAGGAAAACATCTGCCCCGAGCAGATTCTGGTAACAGGCAACACTGTTATCGATGCACTGCAGACTACGGTGAAGGAAGGCTACCGCTTTGAGGACGAAGAGTTCAATAAAGTGTTCGCCAGCGGTCATCGTCTGATTCTGATGACTACCCACCGTCGTGAAAACCTGGGCGAGCCTATGCGTCATGTTTACCGCGCTTTGAAGAGTGTGCTGGAAGCGCATCCCGATGTGGAAGCAATCTTCCCGGTACACAAAAACCCCAAGGTGCGTGAAATCGTCCGCGAGGAGCTGGGACATTTAGACAGAGTGCATCTGATTGAGCCTATGGAATATGAACCGTTTGCCAATCTGATGGCCAAGGTTGATATCGCGCTCACAGACAGCGGCGGAATTCAGGAGGAGGCTCCTGCCTTAGGCAAGCCTGTACTGGTTCTGCGTGATACCACCGAGCGTCCGGAGGCTGTTGAAGCCGGTACGGTTAAGCTCGTAGGCACCGCTTATGATGATGTGCTGCGCGAAACCAATCTGCTTTTGGATGATGCCGAGCATTATCGCTCCATGGCTGAGGCTGCCAATCCTTACGGTGACGGCAAGGCCTGCGAGCGTATTATCCATGCTATTTTAAGAAAAAATGGCTTTGATGTAGAAAATTTGCCGGAATTTGCGTCTAAGGCGTAGACAGAAACTGTGAAAAATATTAAAATTAAAAGAGTAAATATGATTAATTTGTGAATTCGTGCTGTGGTGAAAAAATCATGACTAATAAAACACCCGATAAGGAGCATATGCGGATGCTTGAAGCTTTGGCTACTGTGTCCTCTTTGGCGTTTATGGCCGTGATTGATTTTATGCTGGCGTACTTCGGCGGCGACTGGCTCGACCGTCATCTGGAAACCGGCGACCATACGATGCGGGGCATCTGCATCGGCCTGGCAATTATTTCACTTGTTATGACCTACTATAATCTGATTCAGAGGAGCGTCCTTTCACGGGACACCGAACATAAGAAGGATGAAAAGTAATTTTGATTTGACTCCCATAGCGAGAAACGGCGCGAACGCCTTTGTAGCGCGCATCTGTATGTGTGCGCTGCTCGTAGCGGTGCCGCTCTGGTTATGGCAGCGCAGTGCCTTTGCCCACGGCGTGCTTTGCGGCGTGCTGGCAGGTACTATAGATCTGTCCATTCTGTTTTTAGGCATTAAAAAATCTCTGCCTTACGTAGAGGTGCCAAAGCAGGGACTGAAAATCATGAAGCGTTTCCGCTGGGCCCGTTTGGCCGCTGCGGCCGCGTTTATTATTACGATGTTAAGGATGAAGCTTGCGGTGCATGGCGCATTCGGCGGGTTTCTTCTGATACATATATTCTTTATTTTAAATCTATTATTTATCGCGTACCAACATCAAAATGAGAGGGCGTGAAGAAAGGAGTGTGTAAAAATGGGAAATGCAGCAGCTGAAGGTGCAGAAAAATCCGGAGAGATTATCCATTACCTTACCCAATCTACCTTTTTAGGTGAGGTTAACATGCAAACCATGTACATGACCTGGGTAACCATGGCAATCGTCTTCGTACTGTTCCTTCTGGTTTGTAAGAACCCGAAAATGGTTCCTTCCGGACTGCAGAATGCAATGGAAATCATTCTTGATTTCTTAAATGGTCTGATGGAAGACAACCTGGGATCCAAAGGCCGTAAATTTATGGCACCGTTCATCGTTACCTTGTTTATGTTTATCCTGGTAGCAAACGAACTGGGCATTTTGCTTCCGCAGATTGGCGTTCACTGGACTTCACCTACCAATGACATTAATACCTGCTTTGCGCTTTCTTTGCTAATTGCGTTTAGCGCGTACTGCGTTGGTGTGGCGAAACAAGGTATCGGCCACTTTAAACATTTCATCAGCCCGAGTCCGGCATTCCTGCCGTTGCATCTTTTGGATGCAGTGACTAAACCGCTGACCATGGCTCTTCGTCTCTTTGGTAACATCCTGGCAGGCGAAATCCTGTTGATCGTACTGTATCAGCTGGCTCCGTGGGTAGTTCCTGAACTGTGGGTAATGTTCTCCCTGTTCATTGGCTTCGTTCAGGCTTTTATCTTTACCATTTTGTCTTTGGGCAGCTATGCACTGGCATTTGCTAGCCACGACGAACACTAAGCTTTTTAAGCAAAAAAAATTTAAAATCACAATTTCGAAAGGATGAAACAAATGTCTGAAAATGCAATCATTACTGCTGCATCTGTAATCGGTGCAGGCCTTGTTTGCTTGGGTGCTGCTGCTGGCGCTGGTATCGGTAACGGCAACATGTGCGGCAAATCTATTGAATCCATGGCTCGTCAACCGGAAGAAGCTGGTAAAATCTTTACCAACATGCTGGTTTGCGTAGGCTTGATCGAATCCATGCCTATTCTGTGCTATGTAATCGCTATCGTTCTGGTATTCGCTAACCCGTTCATTAAATAATTTAATTTTGCAAGATATTACAAAAAGGAGCGTGCTATAATTGGTTAACTTCAATGCAACACTTATCGCGCAGATCCTGAACTTTTTAGTTTTAGTTTTCGTTCTTGCAAAATTCGCTTACAAACCCGTATGCAACATTATGGAAGAGCGTAAGAACAAAATTGCAAGCGATCTGGAAGCTGCAGAAAAGGCTAAGACTGACGCAGAAGCAGTTAAAGCTGAATACGCTGCAAAGCTGGCTGAAGCTAAACAAGAAGCTCAAGCTATTGTTGATGCTGCCCGCAAAACTGCTCAGGCTGCTCATGACAAGATCATGGCAGACACCAAAGCTGAACAAGATCAGGTTATTGCAACTGCTAAAGAAGCAATCGCACTGGAACAGAAGAAAGCTATGGACGAAGTTCGTGCACAAGTTATCAACCTGTCCATGATTGCTGCTAGCAAGATCGTAGAACAAAAGTTAGGTTCTGAAGAAGACAAAAAAATGGCTAGCAAAATCGTTGATTCTATCATGAAATAATTTTGCTGCTTTCCCTATTAAGCCGGAAGTATGCCGCTGAAATGCGAAACAGCAGGCAAAACCCCGGTATTCGGAGGTGATTGGTACAATATGAAGACAGAAGAAAATATTGCTTTAATTAAGCAACAATTGTCCGACTTCAAAATCGATCTGGGCTCCATTAAAGAGCTGTTAGATGTAAACGTTACTACCGCCAAGAAATTGTCGGCTGACGAGTATCAATCCATTTCTGTAATCCTGACCGAGAAACTGGGCCGTGAGATTTTCCTGAACAAGAAAGTTGACCCGTCTATCCTCGGCGGCATCATCGTACAAGTTGGCGATAAGGTATTCGACGCTTCCGCACTGCGCAAGCTGAAGAAAATGGAAGTTGCTCTGAACGGCATCGACGTTCACGAGTACACCAAACCGGAAGCCCTGGGTGATGCTCTCAGCAACAAGCTGGAGAATTACAATGTGGATGCTGATCTGGAAGAAGTTGGTATCGTAGAAAAAATCGGTGACGGCATCGCAACCGTTATCGGTATGAAAAACGCTATGGCTGGCGAATTAGTTGAACTGCCCCACAACGTATCCGGCATGGTTCTGAACCTGAACCCGGACAGCGTTGGTATCGTACTGATGGGCGGCGAGACCAAAATCAAAGAAGGCGACGTTGTTCGCCGTACCGGCCGCATCATGGAGGTTCCTGTTGGTGAAAACCTGCTGGGCCGTGTAGTTAGCGCTATCGGTGACCCGATCGACGGCAAAGGCGAAATCGCTGCTGCTGAACGTCGTCCGGTTGAATCTCCTGCACATGGTATTGCAGATCGTAAATCCGTTGATACCCCGCTGCAAACCGGTATTAAATGTATCGACGCACTTGTTCCTATCGGACGTGGTCAGCGCGAACTTATCATCGGCGACCGTGGTACCGGTAAGACTGCAGTTGCAATCGACACCATCATCAACCAAAAAGGCCTGGGCGTTATCTGCATTTATGTAGCTATCGGCCAAAAGGCTTCTAACATCGCTCGTATTGTTCGTACTCTGGAACAACACGGCGCTATGGAATACACCATCATCGTTGCTGCTACTGCTGCTGACTCCGCTCCGCTGCAATACCTGGCTCCGTACGCTGGCGTAACCATGGCTGAATACTTCATGGATCAGGGCAAAGACGTTCTGTGCGTATACGACGACCTGTCTAAACACGCCGTTGCATACCGTGCAATGTCCCTGCTGCTCCGTCGTCCTCCAGGACGTGAAGCATACCCTGGCGACGTATTCTATTTGCATTCCCGTCTGCTGGAACGCGCTGCTAAGCTGAACGATGAACTGAAGGGCGGTTCCATCACCGCACTGCCGATCATCGAAACCCTGGCAGGTGACGTAGGCGGCTTCATTCCGACCAACGTAATTTCTATTACCGACGGTCAGATCTTCCTTGAATCCGAGCTGTTCTACTCCGGTATCCGTCCGGCTATCAACTCCGGTCTGTCTGTATCCCGTGTAGGTGGTGCTGCTCAGATCAAAGCTATGAAGCAGGTTGCAGGTACCTTACGTCTGGATCTGGCTCAGTTCCGCGAGCTGGCAGCATTTGCTCAGTTTGCTTCTGACCTCGATAAAGCTACCAAAGCACAGCTGGACCGTGGTCAACGTCTGACCGAGGTTCTGAAACAAGGCCAATACAGCCCGCTGTCTGTTGAAAAACAGGTTATGGCTATTTACCTTGGTACCAAAGGCTATCTGGATGACGTAGCAGTTAAAGATGTAACCCGCTGCGAAAAAGAATTCCTGGACTTCATGGAAGCTAACCATCCGGAAGTTGGCGGAGACATCATCAAAACCAAGAAAATCACTGATGAGAACGAAGAAGCTCTGAAGAAAGCTATCGCCGAGTTCAAGGATACCTTTGTTAGTGAAGGTAGGTGATTAACTAATGGCTACTGCACGCGAGATTCATCGCCACATGAAAAGCGTAGGTAACATTGGCAAGATCACGAAGGCTATGAAAATGGTTGCTGCTGCCCGCCTCAGAAGAGCGCAGGAAAGAGCTGCTGCAAGCCGTCCGTATGCCATCAAGATCAAAGAAGTGTTATCCAGCGTTGTGAGCGATCCGAGCATCCTTGCAGGCTTAAGTGCCAAAAAACACCCGCTGCTTCAACATCGTGATGTTAAAAAAGTTGGTTATCTGGTGCTCGCCTCTGATAAAGGTCTGGCAGGCGCATATAGTTCCAACGCTTTGAAAAAAGCAGTTGCGGAGATTTCCGAATGTGAGCATGACGTAGTCATTATCACCAGCGGCCGTAAGGCTAGAGATTTCTTCCAACGTCGCGGCTATAAAGTGCTGAGCAGCCACTTCGGCTACTCCGACAGACCGTCTTACGCAAATGCAGTAGAAATTGCTCAGGATGCAATCAAACAATTTGCTGACGAGCATTTCGACGAGCTGCATATTGTGTTTACACTTTTCAAAACCGCTTTGTCCCAAATTCCTACCAGCGACAAGATTCTGCCGGTAGAGCCTCCTGTAAAGGAGAAAGGCAAAGCTAGCGCAAGCTTTATTTTCGAGCCTGATGAAGACGAAACTCTGCAGGTACTTGCACCTAAGTATCTGGAAACTGTAGTTTACGCTGCACTGGTACAATCTGCTGCCAGTGAGTTGGGTTCTCGTATGACTGCTATGAGCTCTGCTACCGATAACGCAGGCAAGCTGGTACAAAACCTGGAGCTGTCCTATAACAAGGCACGTCAGGCTTCCATTACCCGCGAGCTGAACGAAATCGTTGGCGGCGTAGAAGCTCTGAAACAGGCACAAAACTAATTAGATATTTCGTAGGGAGGCTAAAACCTTGAATACAGGTAGAATCGTACAAGTTGTAGGCCCTGTTATCGACGTAGAGTTTCCTCCTAAAAGCATGCCTGCTATCCTCAACGCGCTGCACATTGATGGCACCACCGATGAGGGTAAAGTAAAAATCCACCTGACCGCAGAAGTTATGCAACACATCGGCAATAACATTGTCCGCGCTGTTGCTATGAGCTCCACCGACGGTCTGGTTCGTGGCATGGAAGTTGTAGATACCGGCGCTCCTATCAGCGTTCCGGTTGGTCCTGGTGTACTGGGCCGTATCTTCAACGTTTTAGGTGAAACTGTAGACCATGATGACACTCCGGTTGAAGCAGCTGATCACTGGCCTATTCATAGACCGGCTCCGAGCTTTGACCAACAGGCTACAGCTACTAAAATTTTGGAAACCGGCATTAAAGTCGTTGACCTTATCGCTCCGTATGCAATGGGCGGTAAAATCGGTCTGTTCGGCGGTGCTGGCGTAGGTAAAACCGTTATTATTATGGAGCTTATCCATAACATTGCTACTGCACACGGCGGCTATTCCGTATTCGCAGGCGTTGGCGAACGTACTCGTGAAGGCAACGATCTGTGGGGCGAAATGAAAGAGTCTGGCGTTATCAACAAGACTGCTCTTGTATACGGCCAGATGAACGAGCCTCCTGGAGCACGTATGCGTGTTGGTCTGACCGGCCTGACCATGGCAGAATACTTCCGTGATGTTGGCGGCCAGGACGTACTGCTCTTTATCGATAACATTTTCCGTTTCATTCAGGCTGGTTCCGAAGTATCCGCATTGCTCGGCCGTATGCCTTCCGCAGTAGGTTACCAACCTACCCTAGCAAACGATATCGGCGCACTGCAAGAGCGTATTACCTCCACCAAGACCGGTTCTATCACATCCGTACAGGCTGTATATGTACCTGCGGATGACTTGACTGACCCGGCTCCGGCAGGCACCTTTGCTCACTTGGATGCAACCACCGTATTGTCTCGTCAAATCGCAGAGCTTGGTATTTATCCGGCAGTTGACCCGCTCGACTCCACCAGCCGTATCCTCGATCCGCTGGTAATCGGCGAAGAGCATTATCATGTTGCTCGTGGCGTACAGGCTATCCTGCAACGTTACAAAGAATTGCAAGATATCATCGCAATTCTGGGTATGGAAGAATTGAGCGAGGAAGACAAAGTAACTGTTGCCCGTGCTCGTAAGATTCAGAAGTTCCTCAGCCAGGCATTCTTCGTTGCTGAACAGTTCACCGGTACCCCCGGTCAATATGTTCCTCTGAAGGAAACCATCCGCGGCTTCAAAGAAATCCTCGAAGGCAAGCATGATGACCTGCCGGAGGGTGCTTTCTACATGGTTGGTACCATTGATGACGCTGTTGCCAAGGCTGCAACTATGAAGGATTAATAGATGGCTACTCCGTTTTCTTTTGAAATTGTCACGCCGGATAAGATGCTGTTCACTTCTGAAGAAGTAACTTATGTGGGTTTCCGTGCTTTGTCCGGTAATCTGGGCCTCAAAGCTAGACATATGCCTATCATTGCGACCATGGATATTGCGCCGATGAAGCTGGAGTTCACTGACGGCAGCGTTAAAGAATTTGCTGTTTGCGGCGGCTTTCTGGAAATGAAAGACAATAAATGCACCGTTCTGGCAACTATTGCCGAAGCTGATGCAGATATTGATACCGCTCGTGCAACCGCAGCTAAAGAACGTGCAGAGCAACGTCTTGCTTCCAAGAGCGAAGACATTGACACTGTTCGTGCCGAAAACGCGCTGAAGAGAGCTGTTGCCCGCTTGCGTACTACTCACAAGCTGTAATAAGCATTGCGACAATGCCAAAAAAATTACCCCCGTCCGTTAGGACGGGGGTTTTTGTTTGCGTTGAATGCAAATTGTAAGCATATTTTTTTCGCTGCTTATGATAAAATTTGTCAGCTGTATCCGGAAAACCGTCACAGCGTCACCAAGCGTCACGCAGTTTTGGCGTCCAGCTTCTTCAAGGTAATATCAGAGCCTTTATTGGAACGCTTGTTATGATAATAAATACCATAGTCATTATAAAGCTTGTCAACTTTGACATTAAGCCTGCGGGAAAGAATGTGGGGCTTTATATCATCAGTGCTTATATTAAGGGCCTGCAGCATTTGTGTTGCGCTGCCGTGCCAAATTTTATTCTCGTCGCTGACTAAAGCTGCAACCTGTTCCAGCAGCAAATCCTTCGGCTCTTCCCATAATTGCTGGCAGGAGCGGATGAATTTCCAGGTACAGTTTTCAGGCATAAATTCTATAATAATTTCCTGATCCGGCAGCTCGCGCCCGACAATATTCAATTGAGCACGCTTGTCAGTACGTTTTTCCTTTTGCAGGATCATCGCTCCGTCAGCGGCACCTAAGAGACCGGTTGTGCCGGAAATCTTATCAAATTTATCCTCTGCCTCCATTTTTCTGGTATGATGAACGACAACGATGCAAATATTGTAGCGCGCTGCTATTTCCTTAAGAATGTTGATGATGTGGTAATCAGAAGCATAACTGTAGGAGGAACTGGTAAATTCGCGAATCTTTTGCAGTGTATCAATAATTACCAGCTTAGTAGCAGGATTGCTTTGCAAAAATTCCGTCAATTGTTCCTGCAGTCCTTTGTTTAAGCTGTCAGCCTGGGTAGCTAAATATAAATTGGCGTTGCCCTCTACGCCGAACATCCGTGAAAAGCGTTTTTGCAGACGTGATAAATCATCCTCCAAGGAAAGGTAAAGTACGGAAGCAGGTGTTACCTTATGGTTAAAAAATTGCAAACCTGCGGCAATATGGTAAGCAAGCTGAGCCATAAGAAAGGATTTGCCTGTTTTTGGTGGTCCTGCCAAAATATAGACGCCGCTGTAGAGAAAATTGTCGATTAAGGCGGTGGCAGGCATGTAGGCGGTGTCGTACAGCTCGGGCAGGGTAACTGTTTGCAGGGAAGAGCTGGCCGCTGAGTGGTGACTGTTGGTGGGATAGAAGATTTTGTCTTTTAGCATGTTGATATACTCCTTTTGCTTAATTAATGTGATTAGTTCAATACTAAAATGCTTAGTAGCTAGATTAATCATACTAAACTATCAAGATAAAGTCAAGAGCAAAAGAGAAAATTACTAAACTTACTTGCTTATTTAGAGGAATGTGCTATACTATACTTAACAAACAAATTAAGGAAAAGGAGCTTGCTAGATGATAATAAGAAATAATATAGGTGAACGCATTGCTTTCTTTCGCCGTTTAAACAACTACACACAAAAGTATTTAGGTGAATTATTGGGCTTCAGTGATAAAACCTGTGATGTACGTGTTGCCCAATACGAATCAGGTGACAGGATACCTAAAGACGCTATGTTGGAAAAAATAGCTGCTATATTTAATATAAGCCCTGGCACTTTAGATATACCGAATATCAACTCATGGGCAAGAAGAATGCAGATTTTCTTTGCAATGGAGGATAAATACGGCTCAGAAATAAAAAAGATAGACGGTGAGTATTACCTGCGCATTGAAAAGACTTATCCCGATGAACCTTGTATAACCGGTGTCAGAAATGCTGTTTTACAGGAATGGGTTGACATGTATACCGCCTTGCAGGAAGGCAAAATCACCAAATCCGAATATGATTATTGGCGTTACAACTATCCGCAGAGGGGAAATTACAATTATATTACCTTTAGGCGTGATTATATAGAAGAGGTTGATTCCTATCCTGTGAAGTATAAGGCACTGCTTGATTTTAAGGAGGAGGTGCAGGAAGCTACTGCGGAAAATAAAGCCGTAGATGATAAGACTATCCAGGATTTAGAGGCACGTTATCAGGAAGCGGAAAGGCTTATCAGTCAGGAGCTGGCTGAGCTGCGTCAGGCGATTGATAATGCCAAGCGCAGCAAGTGACGCTTGGTGACGCTGTGACGGTATATTAAGGAGTAGGCAGAAAAATAAGGAGGAATATTTATATGCACAAACCACTGACTTGTGTTGAAATATGTGCAGGTGCAGGAGGACAAGCATTAGGTTTAGCATTAGCTGGATTTCATCATGTTGCACTTGTAGAATTTGAAAAAGATTATTGTGAAACTTTAAAAATGAATAGACCGGAATGGAATGTTATTTGTGAAGATATAAGAAATTTTGACGGTAAATTATATAAAGGTATTGATTTGCTGGCTGGAGGTGTTCCATGTCCCCCGTTTTCTGTAGCAGGAAAACAGTTAGGAAAAGAGGACGAAAGAGATTTATTTCCTGAAGCAATCAGGTTGATAAATGAAATGAAACCAAGAGCTGTTATGCTAGAAAACGTAAGAGGTTTTTTAGATTCTAGTTTTAATGAATATCGGGAATATATATTATCATCTATTGAAAATGAAGGATATAATGTTTATATACAATTATTAAACGCTTCTGATTATGGGGTTCCTCAACTTAGACCACGTGTTGTTATAGTTGGTATAAAAAAAGATGAACAAGGTATATTTGAGTATCCAAAAAGCAATAATAAGGAAACCCCAACAGTTGGAGAAATTTTATTTGATTTAATGTCTGCCAATAAATGGATTGGAGCAAAGAAATGGGCTAAAGAGGCAAACAAAATAGCACCAACTTTGGTTGGTGGTTCTAAAAAACATGGTGGACCAGATTTGGGACCTGTTCGTGCTAGAAATGCTTGGGCAGAATTGGGTGTAGATGGAAGAGGTGTTGCTAATGATGCTCCAGAAAAAGATTTCGATGGCATGCCAAGATTAACAAGCAGAATGATGGCTAGAATACAAGGATTTCCGGATACTTGGTTTTTCGGGAAGAAGAAGACAGCAGCTTGTCGTATGATAGGAAATGCTTTTCCACCGC
>NZ_FR892749.1:0-6551 GCF_000434895.1 Phascolarctobacterium succinatutens CAG:287 | reverse complement strand
TTTCCCCCCGCCAGTTGCTATGGCTGTTGGAAAAAAAATAAAGGAGTGTTTAGAGCATGGAAGCATTGATTGAAAAAGCCAGATTTGATTTTCATAAGAGATTGTTTGAGACTAATACCTTAAATTTAAATAGTAAAGGAGTAGTGTCTAATGCTGATACTAGCAGTAATTCTTCTAAGAAAATAGCAAGAAAAGTCATAGACATTCTGGTCGAAGAACAAAAACATAAAATTAATGTATCTGAAAAAATAAATGGACAAACACTTGGGAAACAATTTGAAGTACTAACTATGGAATTTTTGAGTAATACATTTCCTCAATTACAAAATTTAAGGCCGGGAGCATGGCATATATTACAATTAGGAAATAATAATAGGCTTAAAACTAGTGATTTTGAGCAATACGAGCATTTGGCTTATTTAAGTGAATTAACAGCTGAAAATGCTAGACTAGCAGCTGCTTTAGGAAATGATTATTTAGTAGCGCCAGATGTTGTAATATATAAAGACTTATTGGAAGACGAATTCATCAATATAAAACAAGAAATAGTTAGTAATAATGTTTGCAAGATGACAGATGTTAGAAAATCTAATGGTGGTAAACCTGTTTTGCATGCAAGCGTATCAGCAAAATTTACGATGAGAAGTGATAGAGCTCAAAACAGCAGGACTGAAGCCTTAAATTTGATTAGAAATAGAAAAGGGCATTTACCTCATATAGTTGTAGTTACAGCAGAACCGTTGCCCAGTAGATTAGCTTCATTAGCATTAGGTACAGGAGATATTGACTGTATGTATCATTTTGCTTTGTATGAATTGATTAGAGCAGTCAAAGAAGTAGGAAGTGAAGATGCTAATGACTTATTGGATACTTTAGTTAAGGGAAAAAGGTTAAAAGACATTTCTGATCTTCCTTTAGATTTAGCTGTCTGATAGTCATAAAATAATTTTTCGTAGCTAACGCCGATTGTATACATTTCCCTTCCTCTCCCCAAATAGTGCTATTTGTGGTATTATTTACATAGTGCTGTTTGGCACTGCTTACTAAAGCTTATACAAGGAGTGATAGATTATGACAACTGCAAAGGAATTGCAAAAGAATTTAACATGGGAATTCCTCCATATCGCTAAAAAGAATGTTGCTGCCAAAGAAGCAGCGTTTGCATACTGCGAAGGCTATAAGGAATTTTTGGATACAGCAAAAACAGAGCGCGAATTTACCGCCAAGGCTGTAGAAAAGCTGGCTGCTGCTGGCTATGCTCCCTTCGAGGAAGGCAAGGCATATAAACCCGGTGACAAGGTTTACTTTGTTAATCGCGGCAAATCTCTGGCTATGTCCACCTTCGGCACCGCACCGCTGGAGGCAGGCGTGCGCCTGAACGCTGCGCATATCGATTCTCCGCGCCTTGATTTAAAGCCGAACCCGGTATACGAAAATCATGAGATGGCATATTTTAAAACGCATTACTATGGCGGTATCCGCAAATATCAGTGGGTAACTGTGCCTCTGGCTATGCATGGCGTGATTATCAAAAAGAACGGTGAGCTGGTGAAGGTATGCGTGGGCGAAAATGCCGGTGACCCGGTATTCTGCGTAACCGATTTGCTGCCCCATCTGGGCGCTAAGCAGAACGAGCGCAAGCTGGGCGAAGGCATTAAGGGCGAGGAGCTGAATATTGTTATCGGCAGCCTGCCTTTTGTTGACGAAAGCGAAGAAGAGGACGTTAAGGACGCTGTGAAGCTGAATGCGCTGGCTCTGCTCAACGAAATGTATGGCATTACCGAGCATGACTTTATGCGTGCGGAAATTGAATTTGTGCCTGCAACCAAGGCGCAGGACGTGGGCCTGGACCGCAGCCTGATTGGTGCCTATGGCCAGGACGATAAGGTTTGTGCTTATACCGCACTGACTGCGGAAATTGATACCAAAGCACCGTACTACACCACTGTTACGGTTTTGGCAGATAAAGAGGAAATCGGTTCCTACGGCAACACCGGTCTGAATTCTGATTTCGTGCTGCACTATCTGGAGGATCTGGCAGCAACTCAGGGTGCCAACATCCGCAAGCTGCTGCGCAATACTACTGCACTTTCCTCCGATGTCAACGGTGCCTATGACCCGAGCTTTGCTTCCGTATACGAAGAGCGCAACAGCTGCTTTGTCAACAAAGGTCCTGTGCTGACCAAATATACCGGTGCGCGCGGCAAATCAGGCTCCAACGATGCCAGCGCTGAAACGATGGCCAAGGTTATCAGCATTATGGATGAGGCTGATGTTTTCTGGCAAATCGGTGAGCTGGGCGCTGTAGACGAAGGCGGCGGCGGTACCGTTGCTTTGTATGTTGCAGCTATGGATATGGATGTAGTTGACCTTGGTGTACCTATTCTGTGCATGCATTCTCCGTTCGAGCTGAGCTCTAAGCTGGATGTTTATTACACCTATAAAGCATTCGCTGCTTTCTTGGAGAGCAGCAAATGAATACCCTTAACGAGCTTTCGCAGGCAGAGAAAAAGCAGCGTATTTTAGTTTTATGTAATGAGAACGAAATTGCCGGCTTGCAGGCACAGGGGCTGCCTGTGAGCTGTGAGGACAGCCTGCTTTCAATGCAGCATCTGAAAATGGCACGCCTGGAGGCAGAGCGTCGCCATAAATTGAATGAAGGCTTACAGGTTTTTACGATTACGCCGGAGCCTGTGCAGGCGACGGAAGCGGAGCGGGCGCTGATTTACGCTATGCTTGTGCGCTGCCGTAAGGTTATCAGCTGCCGTGATAAGCTGGAGGATATGCTGAAATTTGACGACCGCGAGGGCTGGGCAGCTTATAAGCAGGAGTATGAAAATAAAGTGCTCGATGCGTATAAGGCTACGTGGCGTGACGCAGAAGTCTATCCTTATAATATTATTGATAACATCAAAGAGTACAATAAAAACGAAAGCTATATTTTAAAGCAGCTTTACTGGCATCTGGCAGAGCGTACGCCGGGCGTTGTTAATGACGGTGATGCCGAGATGATTAACGAGCTGCGAAAAATGTTCTGCGATTTGAGCGTGAGCCTTTTGCAGGCCGATGTGGTTGTAGTTAGCGAGGGCTTGGAGGATGCAGAGCTTTTGGCTTTGGCAACCAAATTTATGTGGCACGGTGAGGCAAAAGTAGAGCGTTTGTGAGTGCAGGAAGGCTTGCCCTAAAAAAATATAGCAAGTCATGTCGCAATAAACAAAACACCCGAAGTCGTAATGGCTTCGGGTGTTTGCGCATATTTATAAATAACTTTTGATATTCCAAAGCAGATAAAGCGGCAAGCTGACGGTTTTCGTATCGTCAGAATCGTTAATGCCGATGTTTTTGCGTTTTTCATATGAAAAATGTACTCGCAAGCACAAAGTTCATATGAAAAACGCAATTTTAGCTGCAAAGTTCCTAGGAAAAACGCAAACGAACGTCATCAGCTGGTTTTTGTGTTTTGTCACACATTTTTCCTTGCATATTAAACTTGCTTATAGTAGACTATAGTATGTAGAATTAGGCAAGGCCGCAAACTTCCAGATGAGAAGAATTTTATATATAAGTAAGGACGGTGACTGTAAGATGGCTGATATCGTAGAAAGTCTGGCAGGAAATAAAATGCTGATGCTGAAGCAGGATATAGCTTTTTTGCGTAAGCGTCTGTCAGAATGCACTGATGAGGATGCTAAAAAGGCTATCCGCCGGGAATTAATGGAGAAGGAAACCTATTATAATATTTTAGCAGACCGCCAGCGGGTGAATTTCTGAGCCGGAAGCAGTACCGGCTTTTTCTTATAAGGCCGGGCGGGATGCGCCTGTGGCAAAATTTTCCGGATTTTTATTAAGTCTTGAAAAGTGCCCGTGTTTAATGATAAAATATTTGTTACGGAAAAATTTTTCCGACTTCGCATATGCAGGAGGGTTATTTTGGAAAAACTAATTGTGAAGGGCGGAAACCGCCTCGTTGGTGCAGTTAAAACCAGCGGTGCGAAAAACGCTGTACTGCCGATTATTGCAGCTTCTATCCTGGGAACTACCCCAAGTCATCTTGATGAAGTTCCGATGCTGGAAGATGTGCATACTATAAGTGAAGTTTTAAAATGTCTGGGACTGTCCGTGGAATGCAGTCCGGAAAAGAATGTGCTGGATATCGACAGCACTGAGATAACCTCGTATGAAGCACCGTATGAGCTGGTGCGCACTATGCGTGCGTCCTTTCTGGTAATGGGACCTTTGCTGGCACGCATAGGTAAAGCGCGTATTTCTATGCCCGGCGGCTGCGCTATCGGCGCCCGTCCGATTGATATTCACTTGAAGGGCTTTGAGGCCTTGGGTGTAAAAATCGAACAGGGACATGGCTATATTGAAGCAAGTGCTCCAGAGGGACTGAAGGGTACCAGCATTTATTTTGATTTCCCGAGCGTAGGTGCTACCGAAAATATTATGATGGCAGCATCCTTGGCTGAGGGTACTACTATTCTGGAAAATGTTGCTGAGGAACCGGAAATTGTTGATTTGGCCAACTATCTGAATAAGATGGGTGCCAAAATCCGCGGTGCCGGTACAGATACTATCCGCATTGAGGGTGTAGACAAGCTGCATGGTGCAGACTACACCATTATTCCGGACCGTATTGAGGCAGGCACTTATATGATTGCTGCTGCTATGACCGGTGGCGATGTTGTGGTGGAAAATGTTCTGCCAGAGCATCAGAAGCCGCTGATTGCCAAGCTGCGAGAGGCTGGTGCCGTGGTTGAAGAGGATATTGACAAGGTGCGCGTTATCGGACAGAATCCACTGAAGGCTGTATCTATCAAAACTCTGCCTTACCCCGGCTTCCCGACTGATATGCAGGCGCAGATGATGGCGATGATGGTTATTGCCGAGGGCCGCAGCAAGGTTACGGAAACTGTTTTTGAAAACCGTTTCATGCATGTGGTTGAGCTGAACCGTATGGGTGCGCAGATTTCTACCGAAGGACGCAGTGCTGTTATTGACGGTCCAAGCAAGCTGACAGGCTGCGATGTGCGTGCAACCGATTTGCGTGCCGGTGCCGCTATGATTCTGGCTGGCCTAGTGGCTGAGGGTACGACGCGTATCGGTGATTTGCACCATATCGACCGTGGCTACGAGAACATTGTTGCTAAGCTGAAAAATCTGGGTGCGGATATTGAACGTGTAGATGTAGATTAAGGAGATATGACTAATGTTTAAGAGTATGGATATCGGTATTGATTTGGGTACCGCTAACATTCTTGTTTATGTCAAGGGTAAGGGCGTTGTCCTGAAGGAGCCTTCTGTTGTGGCTATTGACAAGGTGCGCAACAAGGTGCTGGCTGTGGGCGATGATGCCAGAGAAATGCTGGGACGTGCTCCCGGCAGTATCGTTGCTATCCGTCCGCTGAAGGAGGGCGTTATTGCGAATTATACGGTAACGCAAAAGCTGCTGGCTTACGTTATTGAGAAGGTTGCGGGCAAGAGCCTGTTTTTCAAACCGCGTGTTATGACCTGTGTACCTATCGGTATTACTTCGGTAGAAAAGCGTGCTGTTATGGAGGCTACTACCCAAGGCGGTGCTTCCAAAACCTATCTGATTGAGGAACCGCTGGCTGCGGCTCTTGGCGCCGGTATTGATATTTCCGTACCGCGCGGCAATATGGTTGTTGATATTGGTGGTGGTACTACTGATATAGCTGTGCTGAGCCTTGGCGGTATTGTTGTTGATTCTTCTATCCGTATCGGCGGTGACCATTTTGATGAGGCTATTGTGCGTCATGTGAAGAAGGTTCATAATGTGCTTATCGGTGAGCGTACTGCTGAGGAAATCAAGATGAATGTTGCTACTGTTATTACTGATGGTCGTCATGAGTCTATTACTGTGCGTGGCCGTGATATGGTTACCGGTCTGCCGACTACCTTCAGCGTAAGTTCTGAGGATTGCCGTGTGGCGCTGGAGGATGCTATTGCTTCTCTGATTGCTACCGTGCGTGGTGTTCTGGAAAAATGTCCGCCTGAGCTGGCTGCGGATATTGTTGATAACGGTATTTATCTGACCGGCGGCGGTGCGCTGCTTGATGGTCTGGCTGAGATTATGCAGCGTGAGACCGGTATTACTACACATATTGCCGATGATCCGTTGGAGTGTGTTGCTCTTGGCACCGGCAAGGCGCTGGAGAATCTGGATAAGCTGCATCCGGGTACTGTTTATACTGCGTCTAATCTGGTTGATTAATTTTGGGGAGGAGCTGCCGTTGGCAGCTCCTTTTGTGTAGATGTGAAGGAGAATCTTTAGCGTTCTGCCGGCCTTCTTGCCTGCCCCTTGGGGAAGGTGCTGAGCGAAGCGAGGCGGAAGGGGGCGAAGAGGGGACTGTGAGCGTCGCAATTAAATATCGTTCCAGTCAGCAGCAATTTTCCCGTGCCATAGGGCACAACGCAAATTTCGTGTGGAACCAGGACGAAGCTTCGGTAAAATTTGACAGACGGTAACAGAAAGTTACGTACCCTTGCTTCTATGGTTCCAGACACTCATTTGCTAAAATTGCTATTCC
>NZ_FR892748.1:3116-7296 GCF_000434895.1 Phascolarctobacterium succinatutens CAG:287 | reverse complement strand
TTGTTCAAGTTGATTATACAATCTACCATTCAATAATCCAAAGATGATATCGTACACTTAAAGACATAATACAACTAAATTTAATCAAGTATTTAACTCAAACTTCCCACTTGTAAACCCCATCTAAACACTTGATCTACCTAAAGTTCACGAGAATAAAAGTAAGCGTAAAATATGACGCAGATGCAAAATTTTAATACTAATTAAGTAATAAATCAACTGACTTATACTTACATGGCAAAAAAGGTGCGCATTGTAAATCGCTTGTCTAACGAAAAAACAACTTCTCCCATAAAACAAAAACCTGGAGCACGCTTTTCTCAGTACTCCAGGTCTCTTTTTTTACAACAGCTCCACTGCAACCCTACAGCGTTTCTTATGAAAGGCTATCGCATAAGCATAGATATGCGTTCTTCCTTCATTGCGCAACCGTTCGTCGTAACGGCGCTCTCTTATCTGCTCTAGTGCCTTTTTGCAAGCACCATCAAGTTCACCAAAAGCAGCTGCATACTTTACTTCTATAACAATTCCAGTATCAGGCTCTTCCGTTTCCACAAGAATATCGCTGAAGCCATCACCAGATTCTGCATTAGATAAAACAAGCCATTCCGGCTCACTGCGCAGCAAACCCAAAAGCAGACCATGATAAAAGTTCTCCTTCTGCGCTTCCTTGGCTTTAGTATCCATAATGCTGATCATCCTGCTCATAATAAGATTCAGCTTTTTCTCCACCGAAACAGCATCACCGCTTGCCAGCGCCTGATTCAGTTCATTGGTCACAGATGATTTACGCACCAGCTCATTATCAAACCATTCCTTGATTTTGTGTAGGAAAACCTCGCGCACTTCCCGGTTCGGAAGCTTCAATTTATACATACCATTGACTGCTCCACCACTTGTAGTGAGATAACCCGTAGTAAAAAGCACACTCCACAAGTTATCAATAGAACGGTCAAGCTCATCATACGTCAAATCCAGACGCAAGCTTTTCTCTATACATTCTCCATCTAATAGCTGCTCCAATTCATTCTTAGTATTTTTGTCTGCCTTATGGACAAAATGCTGTACAAGCTCATTACCACTAGTATTAACCCAAAAAGCCTCTGGCGCAGCCGCATTATTAAACCGCAGCTTGTTGGCATAATTAATCACGTCCCAAGGACAATAAATCTCTGCCTTGCCAAAGCGATACCCGTCATACCATTCCTTCATTACGGAAGCATGCTTTTCAATAGCGTAGTAATGCATCAACCCATCAACCTCGTCCGGTGTAAAGCCAAAATACTCCTCTGCTCCCTCATCAACTATTGTATTGATGATAAAGTTGTTCAGACCTGTAAAAATACTTTCCTTGGACACACGCAAGCAGCCTGTAAGCACCGCTCTGTATAAATAGCTGTTAGTCTTCAGAGCCTTACCCCAAAAGGTACGCAATAGCGCCGTCATTTCTTTATAATAGCCTGCGTGATAGGCTTTTGCCAACGGAACATCATATTCATCAATCAGTACAACTACCTCACGCTCGTAATGCCTTGCCAAAAGCTGTGTCAAAAGACGTAAGCTGTCCGCCAATGCTTCTCCCTGTAATCCGTTACACAAAGCGGTGTAGGCAGTCAGCTCTTCAGGCAGGAGTTTATCACTAGTCTTCAGCTCCTCATGTCGCAATGCCTCCAGCTGCATAAGACGCGATAAATTTGCCTCTGCATTGCAGTAGCCAAGTCCTTCTACATCCTTCAGAGTCAAAAAAATCAACGGGAACTGTCCCAAGCATTGCTCGCATAAGTCTTTATCCTGCGCAATCCGGAGTCCATCAAACAGACTGCTGTCTGTGCCCAACTCATAAAAGCATTGCAGCATACTCATATTTAAGGTTTTACCAAAGCGTCTGGGACGCGTAAACAGATTCACCTTGCCCATACGCTTTTCTAAATCACTAATCAGACCAGTCTTATCAATATAATAATATTGTTCCTTGCGGATTGTATCAAAAAATTCTACTCCTAACGGCAATCTGCACTTGTCCACCTTCGTCCCCTCCTACACTAAAGCATTAAATTCTTGTCCGTTCGCAAAATCTAGTAATATTATATCATTTTAAAACAACAAATACTAGCGAGCCGAATTTATCGTAAAGCCAACATTTATTTATCACTATGGATAAACAGCTGAATTAAGTAAGGATTAGCTGTTTTTATCATAACCGAACCTCAAGTCTCTTAGTATATATTAAAACCCCCCCCAAACAAAAATCCGACGCACCGCTTCTACAGCACATCGGATTTACTTTATTCATCCCACAATATTCACTTTACCATCTCTTGCTGCTGCGCCAGTATTCACCACGGAGCAATGCCAGCACTGTAAACAGCTCCAAGCGTCCCAAAAGCATAGCCAACGCCAGCGTCAGCTGTCCCATACCGGTAACACCGGCATAGTTACCCGTAGCGCCAATGCTGCCAAAGGCAGGACCGACACTGGAAATACAGGAGGCCACGCCGAAAACGGCCTCGTCTACATCTACACCGCTTAAGCAGAGCAGCATAGTCAAAACAGCGATAACCAGAACATAAACGAAAAAGAAACGGCTGACGTTGATAATCGTTTCTGTCGGCAGACGTCTTTTAGCGTAGTAAACGTTGAGCAGCATCTGAGGATGCATAGTGCGACGCAGCTCCGCCATGACAGTTTTCAGCAGTACGATAAAACGGCAGACCTTAATACCGCCGGCAGTAGAGCCTGCGCAGCCGCCTGTCAGGAAGGTTACAGCCAAAACGAGCTTGGAAAAGGACGGCCACTGGTCGTAGTCCGCCGAAACATAGCCCGTAGTGCTGCCAAAGGAAGCCACCTGGAAGAAGGCTTCACGTACGCCGTCTGCCACACTGTAACCATTCACCATAATGATGTTGATGCTAATTAAGGCAGTAAAAATAGTAAGCATCACAATGTAGCTTTTGAATTCCAGATCATGCCACAAAACCTTCAGACCGATTTGCGTAACCTGATAGTACAAGGCAAAGTTACCTGCCGCCAAAATCATAAACAGACCGGTGACGATTTCAATACCAGCACTGTGGAAATGCGCGATACTGTCGTTATAAGGTGAAAAACCGCCGGTAGCAATTGCAGAGCAGGCATGGTTAACAGCATCATAGGTGCTCATGCCCAAAATTGCCAGCATACCGGTGAGAATAATCGTAAACAACAGATAGATATAAAACAACGCTACTGCAGTTGTACGGATACGCGGCAGAATACGGCTGTTGGAAAAGCCGCTGACCTCCGCATTGAAAAGATACACTGCACCACCGGCAATCTGCGGCAAGAGCGCTACGAACAGCACGATGATGCCGATACCGCCAATCCAGTGCGTCAGCGTGCGCCACAAAAGCAAACTGCGCGATACGATATCAAGATTGGCAATCGCTGTTGCGCCGGTAGTGGTCAGTCCGGACATACTTTCAAAATAGGCAGCGGCAGGGTTCAAAATGCCGTCAAAGCAATATGGCAGTGCACCCAAAGCAGCGGCCAGAAGCCACGAAAAGAATACCGTGCCGATACCCTCGCGCACGGATAAATTACGTGCTCCTCTACCGTCACCATAGTAATCAAAGATTCCGGCCAAAATAACAGCTACCGCTATGGAAAAGATAAAGGTTCTGGAGGTAGCATATTCGCCGTAAACAACAGACATCAAAAGCGGCAACAGCTGTGCAATTGCCAGGCCGGCAGAAATTTTTCCCAGGAGATATATTATAACCTTTGCATTCATCTTCTATACCTCCTGCCGTTACCAGTTCTGCTTATCGCGCCAAAAATCCGGGCGCATGATAACCAGCAGCGTAAAAATTTCCAGACGTCCCAAAATCATCGCCCAAATGCTGATGAAACGTGCCCAATCGGAAAGGCAATTATAGGTAGATGTCGGGCCGACGATACCGAAAGCCGGACCAACGCTGCTCATGCAGGCAGCAATCAAGCCCATTGATTCCATTATCGGTATCCCCGACAGGGAAATCAGGATAGTCAGCACAATAAACACCAAAATATACAGGAAGAAGAAACGCGTAATATTGCCGACGATAATCGGGTTGATTTCGCGCTCACCCATTCTGATGGAATAAACGATGCGCGGGTGCAGAGTACGCAACAGCTCTGCCCAGCCTGCCTTCAGCAGGATAAC
>NZ_FR892748.1:0-3081 GCF_000434895.1 Phascolarctobacterium succinatutens CAG:287 | reverse complement strand
CGCGTAATCTTAATGCCACCTGCGGTTGAACCGCTGCACCCGCCGATGAACATCAGCATCAGCAGAACGCTGCGGCTGAAGCTGGGCCAGTTGTTATAGTCGTCCGACGCATAACCTGTCGTACTACCGATAGACACAGCCTGGAAAATACTGTGACGAAGAGCGCCGTTAAAATCCATATAACCGGAAAAATACAGATTGCCACAGATAAGTGCAGCCGCTGTTGTGAGTATCAGCAGATAATATCTGTGTTCGCTGTCCTGCCGCACGGACGCCCAATCGCCACGCCAGATTTTATAATACAAAGAAAAGTTCATGCTGGCAATCAGCATAAAAACAATAGCAATAATCTCAACATAAATAGACCTAAAGGAAATCAGGCTATCGTGATAATAGGAAAAGCCGCCTGTCGCCATAGTTGCCAACGCCAGGTTCAGCGCCTGAAATATCGGCAAACCTGCAAGCAGCAGTAAGGCAACCTCCACTGCTGTTAAAATAACATAGATTAAGAGAATCATCATGGCAGATTCCTTGATTTTCGGCAAAGTACGTTCAGCCGTACCACCAGGAAGCTCTGCGTTGAACAGGTAGCTTGTACCGCTGTTCATCTGCGGCATGATGATAATAAACAGCATGATAACGCCGATGCCGCCGGTCCAGTGCGTTAAACAGCGCCAGACACGAATGCTAGGCGGAAAATCGTTAAAAGAAAGTGCGGTAGTAACACCGGTAGTAGAAAAACCGGAAACACTTTCAAAAACCGCCGCAATCGGGTCCGCGGGATTTAAAAACAAATACGGCAGCGCACCCATCAGACAGACCAGCAGCCAACCGCAGCCTACGACCGCAATAGCTTCACGCACGCGCAGGCGCTGACGCGGTCTTCTGCTGCCAAAGAGGTTAAAAAGCGAGGAGATAGTGCTGGTTGTAATCAGCGTAAATATAAAAATCCATATATGCTCCCTATCTGCAAATAACGCAGCAATCAGCGGTACCAGCAATACACAGGAAAATGCTATTGTCAGCTTGGCTAATAAACGGTTAACAAGCCTTGAATCCATAATTAAGCGCCCCGGCCTTCAAATAACGGTACTGTAGTCTTGGAAAATTCACTTTTGATAAAGAGAATTACGCGGTCATTAGCATGCAGGACAGTATTACCATTAGGAATATAGGCTTCATTACCACGCACAATGGCACACAGCAGGCATTCCGGCGGCAGGTTCATATCACGCACTGCCACACCGTCTACATCGCTGTTTTCGCCGACGATGATTTCCAAAGCCTCGGCCTGTGCGCCCTCCAACAGTGATACGGATACAATACCACCCTTGCGGACGAAACGCAGCACCTCGCCTGCACTCAAAAGACGCGAAGACAGTACGATGTCTACGCCAACCTTTTCCATAAGCTCGATATATTCGTTACGTGCAACACGCACGATAGTCTTTCGTGCGCCCAGATGCTTGGCCAGCTGTGCCAGCAAAAGGTTCAGCTTATCATCTTCGGTCAGGCAAATAACAACGTCTGCTTCCGAAACTCCCTCTTCAATCAGAAGGTCGATATCGGTACCGTCACCACACAAAACCAAACCACGCTTCAGCTTGGCAGCCAAAAGCTGGCAGCGGTCCTTATCCTTTTCGATAACCTTTACCTGAATGCCCTGCTTTTCTAACATGGGAGCCAAAAAGCGACCTGTGCGGCCCGCACCGATGATGAGAACCTTCTCCAACTTTTCATATGTATTGGAAAAGGAATTTTCGAACTCACGGATTGCTTCATGCTTGCCTACGAAGTAAACGTTATCGCCCGGAATTACGTAATCATTACCATGAGGAATAATCATCTGATGACGTCTGAAAACCATGGCCATTAGGATATCCTTAGGAATGTTCAAATCCTTCAGCGGGATATTAACTATAGGCGAATCCTCCTTCACCTTAGCTTCGAACATACGCACCTTACCGTCAGCAAAGTCATCTACGTTCAATGCAGATGGTGTCATCAGGATATGGTCGATTTCACCTGCGGTAATGCGCTCAGGATTGATTACGAGGTCAATTTTCATATCATTTTTCAGCATTTCCGGCGAATGGATAGCATAATCCACATTGCGGATACGGGCAACGGTATGCTTTATGCCGTGATTCTTGGCCATTAGGCAGGTTACCATATTTACTTCATCACTATCTGTGCAGGCGATAAGCACATCAGAGGCACTGATATCAGGATCAGCAAAGGTCATAGGGCTGCAGGAGTTGCCTTCAATCGCAAGAACGTCCAATGTGTTTTGGATAACGTCCTTGCGCTTGGGGTCGATTTCTACAACTACTACATCAAACTGATCTTCAGCTAAAAGCTGTGCAATACTAAAGCCAAGCTTGCCTGCACCAGCTATCACTATACGCATTCTAATTACTCCTTTAAGATGGAAAACCCATTAATTTCTATTGCTTAAATACTGCTCTATATTATAACACAAATAGCCTTAAACGTCGACAGATGCTATTTTGACGATGTTAGCGAAGTGTTAATAATATGTAAGATGGCTGTTATCATGGTAAACTGAGCGAGGGATATATTGTGCAAGGAATAGCAATTTCAGCGAATAAGTGTCTAGAATCATCGAAGTGTTGCATTCTTGCGGGCGCATCCAAGAAGTGAGTACGCAGGAGGATGCTGATTGGCTGTCACACATAGAATTCTGGTAAATTGAGCGAGAGGTATATCGTGTAGGGAATAGCAATTTTAGCGAATGAGTGTCTGGAATCATCGAAACAAGGCAACCGAAGCCTAAATATTACTTTCGAACAAGATCGGCGCCGCACGTTTCGTTATGATTCCACACGAAATTTGCGTTAAGAAATTGCTGCTGACCGGAACGATATACCTCTCGCGACCAGCAATACTTCATTAAGAAGCTCCCGCTGCCAACTTTACTGCATAATTGTAGAATCTATCCTCAGTCAAAAAGCATGTAAACATGCTTTTCGACACGCCTCGCCACAAGCGTGCCTATGCGTCGCAAAGCTCCTTTAGGCACGGTGGCTGGGCAGCCAGGCCCGCTGCTGGTCATAAGAT
>NZ_FR892747.1 GCF_000434895.1 Phascolarctobacterium succinatutens CAG:287 | reverse complement strand
GTGAGATTGTAGCGAATCATCTAGCATATACACATTTGTATATGTTTTTAATAGCAGAACCAGATCTTTGGCCAAGAAGAAACAACAAGAACCAATAACTGAATCACTATTTGATTTCTGTGAGACAGAACAAATCCAACAAGTCAGCTTTAAGGAAGAAAACACAAACAATACGAATTCTGCAAGCGAACCCGAAAAGGCCTCAGAAGAACAAGAAGAACCGGCACAAGAAAAAAACAGTAATCCAAGCCTGTCTTCCGGAACTTATACGAATCCCAACAGCCAAGGGAAAGACCTTCCCGTTACTCTATTCAAGACTTTGGGAAAAAGCAGTGTGGGTTCATGGCAGGAACTTTTTGCCGGCTACACGTCCCTTAAAGCCATCACATATTCTTCCAGCATAGGGATGTTGAAACAGGTCGTAAAGATTATCAACAACGTTGAAATCATCTTCGGCAACGAAAGCATCCTAGGATCTATAAAAGACATCATAGCGGCACAATATGCTACGGTAAAGACATTACAGGAAGAAAATTTTAAGAACAACAATATCTTAATCGACAAAATAGAACAGGACAAACTTTCCTTATTCGTTACAAGCATTGACGCGCATACGAGCCACCAAAAAATCTATCTGTTGTCAGACGAAAAAAACAATTTCAGAACCATAGTCGGCAGCGCAAACCTCTCTTTGAAGGCTTTCGGTTCGACCGGTAATCAGCTGGAAACGATTATGGTTTCTGACGATTTCGACACTTACGATCTTTTTCTAAGCATATACCTGAAGACAAAAGAGCTAAGCAGCCAAAACCTGACCGTAAAGAACATAAGGGAACTGAAACTGACCACTACGGAAAACCTTCCGTTCTTCCAGCAGATCAAGGAGGAGAAAATCATAGAGATAATGACTCCGCCCAAAGAAGAAATCTTCTATACGGTTCAAAAAGACGAATTCAACAAATTTATCGAGAAAAACAATATAAATCCGGAAGACCTTTTGGAAAAGAAAAGCAACAAAGTACTGATAACCTATACCAAAACAAAGGAATTTTCTCAAAAAATCAATATAGCCGCCGACCAAACCCGAAGGACATACGAGACGTACCCTGATTTCTATATCGACAAATACAAACAAAAAGCATATTATAAAGGCAATCCTATTGATACATCTGATATTCCTAAGGATAAATTTGCCAAAGATATAGAGATCTTCGTAAAATATTTCCAAGGCTTCTTTGAAAAACAGCCGCCATTTCAGGGCAACGTGAAGACCAACATAGACAAATACTATGCAACCGTAAACTACGCGTTCTGCGCCCCGTTCCTTCCTCTTTGCAGGCACGAGACAATAGGAACCAGTACGCAGGTCTTTCCATATCCCCTGTTCCTTATCCTAAAGGGAACTACTAACAGCGGCAAATCGTCGTTGATGAAATTCATTCTGAAGCTGATGTTCAACCAGTTCCACCCCAAAATTGAGGGTGAAGGCGGACTTATCCAAAAAGCGGAAGACAAGGAAAACGCTCCTGCAGCACTGAAACAGAAATTGGAGTTTACTAAGGGATTCCCAATCATGATCGACGAGCTCAGCCCCAAACGCTGGCAGGAATACAGTGCCAAGTTTATCAAACACGACAGCACAAGCCAATTCTGGTCCCCTATGATTATGGCGACTAACGATGTAAAAGAGATTGATGAAGCGTTGAGCAAAAGAACAATCACTTTCGAAATCAACATGTTCACAAACCGTATGAGCAACCTGCAAAGAAAGCTTTTTGAAAACGATTTGGATATGCTTTCAGGCTGCCTGTACAAAGAATATCTGAAAAGAATGCTCGTGTTGCTTCCGGGATTCCTTAAGACCATTCATTCTTCGGATAAAGACGCTCCGATACCTGATATTCTCCTCTTGTCATCAAGGGTGCTGCTTTCTATATTAAGCGAACATATCGATATCAAAAAGTATCCATACATCAAAGAATACGACATCCAATACTATCTGATCAAGGCAAATCTTGACCAAAACATTCTCGATTTTATCGACCTTTACTCAAAAATCGGGGACGAATGGGAAATCAACAAGAAGCTGGACTATATCAAAATCAAATTTGAAGACCAATACAAAGCGAGAAACTTCCAGCGGAAATACGGTATAGAATTCACAACGCTTGAAGGACGATATATAATAATGCCGTTAAAAAAGACGGAAAAATTCTTCCATATCAAAATCGGCAAAAAGAATCTATTAGATTCCTTAAAGTTCTGGGAATGACACAAAAAAGCCTTCCTAAAAGTGAAATTATCATTGGAAAAATTGCTAATGATACTACTAATCC
>NZ_FR892746.1 GCF_000434895.1 Phascolarctobacterium succinatutens CAG:287 | reverse complement strand
ACAAAAGACAGCTAACGTCTTTGGTAAAAAAGGCTGATTTTCCAAAAGACAACTAAAATCTTGCGAATTGATGTACATACCATAGAAAGAAGATGTTAACAGCATACTGTTTTTTCTCCTTTAATTATAATATTTGCTCCAGCAAAATACAACATAAGGTACTGAACAAAAAAGCAGTACACATAGCATTCGGAAGTTTCGGATACCATAGGTATTACCAATTTTACCCAAATTTTTGTAACCTGCTTTACAAAATCTCTGATATCTCCTTTTTTTACGAGAAAACTGCAACTTTTTATTGACAGTTACAAAGAATTACTGTATTATCATGCACATAACTTAATAACTGGCGATGAAGAGAAGAGTAAATGTACGAGCCTGGCAAAGAGAGCCTTCGTGATGGTGCAAGAGGGAGCAGGTGGTGACATTGAAGATGGTCTTGGAGCCGATGGGCTGAGATGCTGGCATTTAGGCCGTCCGGGTGCACCCGTTACAGTGCTGGAGTATTAAAGGGTAAACAACCCCTGCGTACTTGATGAGGTCCGTGTGGTGACATATGGATGAATTAGGGTGGTATCACGAAGCAACGCTTTCGTCCCTGTATTTTTACAGGAACGGAAGCTTTTTTATTGCTCTTCCTCCTGTAGCAAGTCGAAAATCTAAGTTAGGAAATGTAGGAGGAACAAACAATGCCGATTAAAATCAATGACCATTTATCCGCTATCTGCCAACTGCAGGAGGAAGGAATTTTTACCATGACAGAGCAACGTGCGACAACGCAGCGTATTCGTCCGCTGAAGGTGTGCGTGCTGAACCTGATGCCGTTAAAGAAGCCGACGGAAATTCAGCTGCTGCGTCTTTTGGGCAATTCTCCGCTGCAGATAGAGGTTGATTTCTGCCGTACTGTGAGCCGCGAAACTACGCATACCGATAATTCGTATCTTGACCGCGCTTATCTGGAGTTTGATGATGTTAAGGACCGCTATTATGATGCCTTTTTAATGACGGGAGCGCCGGTAGAAACTATTCCCTTTGAGGCTGTAGATTACTGGAAGGAAATCGAAGCCTATCTTGATTGGGCGGAATATCACTGTTATTCTACGATGACACTTTGTTGGGGCGCGCAGGCTGCCTTGTATCATTATTACGGCGTAAACAAAACAATTTTGCCGGCGAAGATGTTTGGCATCTTCCCCTATGGGCTGACAGTGAAAAATCATCCGCTGCTGCGTGGCTTTGACGACAGATACTTTATTCCGCAGTCACGTCATACCGCGGTTGATGATGATGCGATTGATGCCTGCAAGGCGTTGCAGGTGCTGTCACGTTCGGTAGAAAACGGTATCAACATCTGTGCTACCAAGGATTTGCGCCGCATCTTCGTTTTAGGCCATTTCGAATATGATCGCTATACTTTGGCTAATGAATACTTCCGCGATAAGAAAAAGAATTTGCCGATTGATTTGCCGGAGTTTTACTTCCCCGATGGCGATACAACGCAGGAGCCTGTGTTTAAATGGCGCAGCTACGCGCATCTGTTCTATATGAACTGGCTGAACATCGTTTACCAGGATACGCCGTATGACTTGCACGAACTGGCACCGGCGAGCGGTAACAAGCTGGATAAGGCTATAGGCGAATATAACAAAATTCTTTTGCAGCTGCAGCGCATGGGTGCCGCAATTCCTGCCAACCAATAATGTGAAGATGATAAATTTTTGAAGGAGCGATAGAAAATGAGTAATTTCAAGATTAATACAAAATGCTTAGTAGGCGGTTACAAACCGGGTAACGGCGAACCGCGTCAGATTCCTATTATCCAATCCACTACATTTAAGTACGATACAAGCGAGGCGATGGGTAAGCTGTTCGACCTAGAGGCTACAGGCTATTTTTACTCCCGCCTGCAAAACCCGACCTGCGATTTCGTAGCAGCTAAGATTGCGGAGCTGGAGGGCGGTGCTGCGGCAATGCTCACTTCTTCCGGACAGGCAGCTAACTTCTTTGCCCTGTTCAACATCTGCGAGGCGGGCAGCCATATTGTTGCTTCTTCTTCGATTTATGGAGGCAGCTATAATCTGATTGACGTAACGCTGGCAAAGATGGGCGTAACAGCAACCTTTGTTTCTCCCGATGCTACGGACGAGGAGCTGGACGCTGCTTTTCAGGAGAACACCAAGGCAGTGTTTGGCGAAATTATTGCCAATCCTGCGCTGACAGTGCTGGATATTGAAAAATTTGCCAACGCTGCGCATCGTCATGGTGTGCCTCTGATCGTGGATAACACCTTCCCGACACCGATTAACTGCCGTCCGCTGGAATGGGGTGCAGACATTGTAACGCATTCTACTACTAAGTATATGGATGGTCATGCTGCCTGCCTGGGCGGTGCGATTATCGACGGCGGCAAGTTCGACTGGTTGGCGCATGCCGACAAGTTCCCCGGTCTGTGTGCACCTGATGAATCCTATCACGGTATTACCTACGCCGAAAAATTTGGCAAGGAAGGTGCGTTTATTACGAAGGCAACGGCGCAGCTGATGCGTGATTTCGGCGCTATGCAGTCGCCGCAAAGTGCGTTTATTCTGAATCTCGGTTTGGAATCCCTGCATGTGCGTATGCCGCGCCATGTAGAAAACGCTCAGGCTATAGCGGAATTTTTGGAGCAGCAGCCGCAGGTGGAATATGTCAATTACCCCGGACTGAAGTCCAATAAATATTATGCTCTTGCGCAAAAATATCTGGGCAACGGCGGCTGTGGCGTAGTTTCCTTCAACCTGAAGGGAGGACGCAAGGCAGCGGAAGCCTTTATGAAGCGCTTGCAGCTTGCGGCAATCGAAACACATGTTGCCGACGCGCGTACCTGCTGCCTGAATCCGGCAACTACAACGCATCGCCAGATGACGGATGAGCAACTGGCGGCGGCCGGTATTCCTGCAGGCTTGGTGCGTCTGTCCTGTGGTCTGGAGGATAAGGCAGATTTGCTGGCAGATTTGCAGCAGGCTTTGGCAGGCATTGCAGAGTAAAGCGTGTTAGCACTAAATAAAGTTTGAAGGCTGGTCCTGTGGGCCGGTCTTCTTTTTTACATAGTTATGCTATACTATTTATTTACATCTTGCGTATTAAAGTGTACAATAAATGTAATCAAGTCTGGCAAAAAACAGATATTTTGCTTAGATAAAAGCTGTAATAAATGGAGGAAGGGGCTATGTGTATGGATTTGTATAATGTACAAAAGCTGCTGCAGGCCAGAGTTCTGACCGGCAGTGAGCTGATGCACCGCCAAATTGAATCCTGCTGCGGCAGTGACATGATGAGCGATGTTCTGGCCTTTACCAAACGCAACACCTTGCTGTGCACGGGACTGACTAATATGCAGGTAGTGCGCACCGCCGATATGACGGAGCTGAGCGCGCTGGTATTTGTGCGTGGAAAGGTTCCTGATGCTGATATTGTGGCAGCAGCGGCGGAAAATAATCTGCCGGTTCTGGCTACCGATTATACCTTATTTGAAGCCTGCGGCATTCTTTACGGAGCAGGTATCCGTGGCTGCAGAAAAAAGGAGTAAGCAAAATGACAGACAGTAAATCAGTAAAATTAGCCTTTGACTGCGTGGGCGGCGATTTTGAGCGCGCAGGCGAAGCTTCTTCTAAAATAAAAAAGATGCTGCAGCGCCTGGGAATTCCGGCAGATATTGTTCGCCGTATTGCCATCGGCACCTATGAGGCGGAGATGAACGTTATCATTCACGCCGGCGGCGGCAATGTAGCGGCCGAGGTTTTCCCGGATGCTACGGTGATTACGGTAACCGACCACGGCCCCGGCATTCCGGATATCAACAAGGCCTTGCAGGAGGGCTGGTCTACTGCGCCTGATTATGTGCGTCAGATGGGCTTTGGCGCCGGCATGGGCCTGCCTAATATGGTAAAGTGCTCCGATAAGTTTGATATTCAGTCCAAGGTTGGGGAAGGAACCTGCATCACGATGCAGTTTAAGCACCAGAGCGAGGATTTATAAGAGATTTTAGGAAACGAGGTGATACGCAATGGCTCCTCAACCAACAACATATTTCCATTCGGTGGAATTGCAGCGGAAGAAATGTCAGGGCTGCGTATCCTGCGTCAAGCTGTGTCCGACAGAGGCCATCCGCGTGCGCAACGGCAAGGCGGAGATTTTGGGAGACCGCTGCATTGACTGCGGTGCCTGTGCTGCAGGCTGTCCCTATCATGCCTTCAACGTAAAAACCGACACGCTGGAGGGCCTGGCAGATTATGCTTATAATATTGTGCTGCCTGCGCCTTCATTGTATGCGCAGTTCCCGGATAATATTCCGCTGGAAAGCATCTGGCAGGGATTGCATAATATAGGCTTTGATGAAATTTTTGATGTTTCACTGGCTTCGGAGTATATCGCCCTGGAAATAGAAGAATATGTAAAAAAGAACAGCAATGGACGCAAGCCGTTGATTTCATCTACCTGCCCCGCAGTTATGCGTCTGATTCAGGTAAAGTTCCCCGAGCTGATTAAGCAGGTGGTGCCTGTGCTGCCGCCGGCAGAAGCTGCCGCAATTTACGTAAAGCGTGAAGCAGCGGCGCGCAAGCAGCTGCCGAAGGAGCTGATAGGCGTATGGTTTATCTCGCCCTGTCCTTCCAAGGAAACTAATATCCGCCAATCGGTAGATGTGCATCATACAGAGCTTACCGGCAGCTTCAGCCTGTCGGAGATTTACGGACTGCTGCTGAAGAATCTTGGCGGCACGCATGAGCTGAATGTGCGCACCGGTTCCTCCTATGGCATGGCCTGGGGAACCTATGGCGGCGAAATTGAAAGCGCCGGTATTACCAACGGTTTGGCAATTCACGGCATTGATAATGTGTATGACCTGCTGGAGCAGGTTTCTATGAATAAAATGCCGCAGCTTGATTATGTGGAGTGCAGTGCCTGCAAAGGAGGCTGTCTGGGCGGCCTTTTGGCAGCAGAAAACAAGTTTGTAGCCGAATGTAACCTGCGCAGGCGTATCGCAGGCCTGCGAGAGCAGGAGCCGGCAGACAGGCGTGAGGCCATGGCGCGCACGATGGTACTAGAGGATTTCCCGCATTCTGAGGCCTATCGCAAGAAGCTGGTGGCGCGTCCGATGATGCAGCTTGATGATGATATCATGGAAGCGATGAAAAAGTTCGAGCGCATGGAAGAGGTGCTCTGCTCCTTACCCGGTCTGGACTGCGGTGCCTGCGGTGCACCCAGCTGTCAGGGACTGGCGGAGGATATCGTGCAGGGCAAGGCGCACGAAATAGATTGTATTTTTAAATTGCGTGCCAGTGTACATAAATTGTCACAGGGCATGCTGGAGCTGGCTAAGCAGATACCTATTTATCACGAGCCGGCAGAAATAAATAAAACGGAGGCAGACAACGATGAAGGTTAAAGAAATGATTGAGAAGCTCGATTTGAAGCTTTTAACTAAGGATGTAAGCGAGGACGCTTTATATGCAGAGGTAGAAGGCGGTTATGCTTCCGATTTACTGAGTAATGCTATGGGCCAGGGGCAGCCCGGTATGGTTTGGGTAACGATGCAGGGACATCAGAATGTTGCTGCCGTTGCTTCGCTGATTGGCTTTGCAGCAGTTATTGTAGCAGGCGACGGTCCGGTTGCGGAGGATACGCTGCATAAGGCAAATCTGAATGATGTTGTTGTTGCGGCAACCGAGGAGCCTGCTTTTGAGGTTATCGGCAAGCTGTACGCATTGGGTGTTGGTAAGAAGGACTAAGCAATGCAGACAGTTCTGGCGGATTTACATGTACATACACTGCTTTCGCCCTGCGCTGAGGTAGAAATGACTCCGCATCATATTGTGATGCGTGCCGCCGAGTATGGCATTGGCGCGGTTGCTATTACCGATCATAACGCCAGTGCCAACGTGCCGGCTGCGCTGGAGGCAGCGAAGCACTACGGCGTGAAGGTATTTCCAGGTATGGAAGTGGAAAGCAGTGAAGAGGCGCATATTGTGGCGCTGTTTGATACGCTGGAGCAGCTGCAGAGATGGCAGCTGCTGGTTGATGAGCATATGAACGGTATGCTGAATGATGCAGATCGTTTCGGTGCTCAGTATGTAGTAGATGCCGAGGACGAGTTTGTGCGCGAGGAGCAGCGTCTCCTGCACGCACCGCTGTCGCTGACAGCGGCGCAGGTTGTGCAGCAGGTTGCAGCCTTGGGCGGCCTTACCATTGCCGCGCATATCGACCGTCCTTCCTACAGCATTTTGGGACAGCTGGGCTTTATTGAGCCGGGCTTTGGCTTTGCTGCTGCCGAAATATCCGATGCAGGCTGGCGTCGCAAGATGCAGTCGAAGCTGCAGCGTTTGGCAGGTTATCTGCCGTTTATTACGAATTCCGATGCACATAATATTTATGATTTTATACAGGGACCGAAAAATTTACTCCAGGTGGAGGAATTAACGATAGCAGAGCTGAAATTGGCGCTGGCAGGCAAAGGGATGCGAAATGTCCTGCCGGGACAATTTTCAGATTTTTGTAAAGAATAGCATAAATAGAGTACACTATACAGCAAAAATAACATAAATAGTGTTGTGCATTTACTTGTAAAATGGTATACTGAGTTGGTAAGTTTACAAAAAATCCTTTAGAGGAGGGGTAGTATGAACAATAGTGAAAACCGTCTTGAGCGTAAATGCAGCTGCTGCGGCGGCGAAAATCCGGAAAAGCAGCGCATAGATGCCATTCTGGGAAAATACGCAGATGTTAAAGGACCATTGATTCCTATTCTGCAGGAAGTGCAGAACCTGTACAACTATTTGCCTAAGGATGTACTGGAGTATATTGCCGATAAAACAGGTACGCCTATTTCCGAAATTTACGGCGTAGTAACCTTTTATTCATTGTTCCATCTTAATCCGCGCGGACGCAATGTTATCCGTGTCTGCCAGGGAACTGCCTGCCATGTGCGTGGCGGCAAAACAATTCTGCAGGCTCTGGAAAAGCAGCTGGGTATTAAGGCCGGACATACGACCGATGACCTGCGTTTTACTTTGGAAACTGTGGCCTGCATCGGTGCCTGCGGGTTGGCGCCGGTTATGCAGATTAACGATGATACGCATGGACGCCTGACCACCGACAAGCTGGCAGGTATCTTGGCAAGGTATAAATAAAATGCGGGAGCTGGCATTACACATCTTGGATATAGCCCAAAATTCTGTGGCTGCCGGTGCTCGTCACATCTGGCTGACTATCAGCGAAAATGAGCAGGGGTACTTTGTTTTCAGCGTCCGCGATGACGGCAAGGGCATGGACAGCGAAATGCTGCAGCGGGTGCGTGACCCCTTTGTTACCAGCCGTACTACCAGAAAGGTAGGCATGGGAATTCCCTTTATCGATATGGTTACGCAGCAATGCGGCGGACATCTGGAGCTGCAATCTGCTCCCGGAAAGGGAACCGAACTGACTGCATATTTTGCGGCAGATAATATTGACCGGCCGCCGCTGGGAGATATTGTGAGCAGCGTGCAGGTGCTGTTGGCGGGGGCGCCGCAGCTCGAGCTGGAATTTGTCTATAACGGCGTTAACGGCTCGCTGGTGTTCAGAACGCAGGAGGTCAGAGAAATACTAGGCGAAGCGTGTGACTTTGCCAATCCTGAAATATATGCCTGGCTAGGTGCTTATTTAAAGGAGCAGCTGGCACAGGTGCAGGGTAAGGAGGTATAAACGAATGAAAAGCTTAGCGGATTTACACGCTTTGAGAGATAAGCTGAAAGCAGATATCAAGCTGCGTCAGAGTTCCGGTACTAAAATTATTGTCGGCATGGGTACCTGCGGCATTGCTGCCGGTGCGCGCGAGGTTATGAGCGCTATCCTGCAGGAGCTGAACAAGCGTCATTTATTCGACGTGCAGGTACAGCAGACAGGTTGCATCGGTATGTGTGAAAAAGAGGTGCTCGTTGACGTAGTGCGTCCGGGTGAAGCACGCATTACATATGGCAAGGTAACCCCGGAGGATGTTCCCAAAATTATCGCAGAGCATGTGGTAAACGGTCATATTGTGGAAGAGCTTGTCGTAGGCAGGCTGGATCAGGAATAAGCCGCAGGCAGGTACACAGTTGTTGGAGAAGCTGATGTATCATAGCTTGTAAACAAAACAGGTGGAGGAAAAATATTATGCAGCATATAAGAGCTCACGTTTTAGTGTGTGGCGGTACGGGCTGTAAGGCTAACGGCTCGAAGGAAATCCAGCTGACTTTTGCCAGAGAGCTGCAAAAGTTTGGCCTGCAGGATGAGGTGATGGTTGTTGAAACAGGTTGCCATGGCTTCTGCGAGCACGGACCGCTGGTTATCGTTTATCCGGAAGGCACCTTCTATTGCGGTGTAAAGCCGGAGGACGTTAAAACCATCGTTGAAGAACATTTATATAAAGGACGCATCGTACAGCGTCTGCTCTATCGTGAACCCATCAATCAGGAGCAGGTTCCGCGTTATTCGGAAATCGGCTTCTACAAAAAGCAGCATCGTCTGGTATTGGCTAACTGCGGCGCTATCAACCCGGAAGCTATTGAAGAATATATCGCCGTAGGCGGTTATGAGGCATTGGCTAAGGCTGTTACGCAGATGACTCCGCAGGAGGTTGTGGACGAGGTTAAAAAATCCGGCCTGCGCGGTCGTGGCGGCGGCGGCTTCCCGACCGGTATGAAATGGCAGTTTGCCAAAAACTCCGAGAGCGATAAAAAGTATGTTATCTGTAATGCGGACGAGGGTGACCCTGGCGCATTTATGGACCGCAGCGTTCTGGAGGGTGACCCGCACCGTGTATTGGAAGGCATGGCTATCTGCGGCTATGCTATGGGTGCGGATGAAGGCTATATCTATGTACGTGCGGAATATCCGCTGGCTATCAAACGCTTGCGTACCGCCATTGCTCAGGCTGAAGAAATGGGCCTGTTAGGCGAGCATATTTTTGAAAGTGATTTCAGCTTTACTATTCATATTAAAGAGGGTGCCGGTGCCTTCGTTTGCGGCGAAGAAACTGCACTGATGGCTTCTATTGAAGGCAAGCGCGGTATGCCGCGTCCACGTCCACCATTCCCAGCGGTCAGCGGCCTGTGGGGCAAGCCGACTAATATCAACAACGTAGAAACCTTTGCCAATGTTGCGCAGATTATAGTTAACGGCGCAGATTGGTACTGCCGGCTGGGTACCGAAAAATCCAAGGGCACCAAGGTTTTTGCGTTGACAGGCAAAATCAATAATACCGGTCTGGCAGAGGTGCCGATGGGTATTACCATGCGCGAGATTATCTACGATATCGGCGGCGGTATTACCAACGGCAAAAAGTTTAAGGCTGTACAGATCGGCGGTCCGTCCGGCGGCTGTCTGCCAGAAAGCATGCTGGATTTGCCGGTAGATTACGATTCCTTGATTGCTGCCGGCGCTATGATGGGCAGCGGCGGTCTGGTTGTTATGGATGAGGATACCTGCATGGTTGACGTTGCCAAGTTCTTCCTGAACTTTACGCAATCGGAATCCTGCGGCAAATGTACTCCCTGCCGCGAAGGCACGAAGCGTATGCTGGAAATTCTTACCCGTATTACGGAAGGACAGGGACGCGAGGGCGATATCGAGCTGCTGGAAAACCTGGCCAAGAATATCAAGGAAACAGCTTTGTGCGGCTTGGGACAAACTGCCCCTAACCCTGTATTGAGTACTCTGAAATACTTCAGAGATGAATACGAGGCGCATATCAAAGAAAAGCGCTGTCCCGCAGGTGTTTGTGAAAAGATGCTGCATTACGAAATCAGTGATGCCTGCCGCGGCTGCGGTCTGTGTGCACGTCAGTGCCCGGTACAGGCTATCAGCGGTTCACCGAAAACAAAACATGTTATTGATCAGAATAAATGCATTAAATGCGGTGCCTGCATGACGGCGTGTCCGTTTAAGGCAATCAGCAAGGCATAAGGAGGGGACTGAAGATGCAGATGGTTAATTTAACAATTGATGGAAAACAGATTCAGGCCCCGGCGGGTTCCAGTGTACTGGAGGCTGCACGCAACGCAGGTATTTATATTCCTACACTGTGCTATCATCCGGACCTGCGTCCGGAGGGTGCCTGCCGCCTGTGTATGGTAGAGGCCAGCGGTGCGCGTACTCTGGTTGCTTCCTGCGTATATCCTGTAAGCGAGGGTATGGTAGTAAAAACTAATACCTCCAAGGTACGCGAAGCGCGTAAAACAGTACTGGAGCTGCTTTTGACCAATCACCCGAAGGACTGCCTGTGCTGCCAAAAGAACGGTGACTGCGAGCTGCAGAAAATCGCTGCTGACTTAGGCGTGCGTAAGCTGCGCTTCGAGGGTGGCGAAACAAGGGCGCGTACTATTGATAACAGCAATCCGTCGCTGGTACGCGATCAGGAAAAATGCATTCTCTGCGGCCGCTGCATCCGTGTCTGCCGTGATGTGCAGGGTATGAGTGTTTACAGCTTTGCCGGCCGTGGCTTCAACACCATGGTTTCTACAGCCTTTGAGCATGACCTGCTCAACAGTGCCTGCACCTACTGCGGCCAGTGCGCCGATGTCTGCCCGACAGGTGCTATTGTGGAAAAAGATGATACAGACAAGGTTTGGGAAGCAATCAACAATCCGGAAAAAATTGTCGTTGTACAGACTGCTCCGTCTGTGCGTGTTGCCTTGGGCGAGGAGCTGGGCATTCCGGCAGGTCAGGTGGTTACCGGTAAAATGGTTGCGGCATTGCGCCATTTAGGCTTTGACAAGGTTTTCGATACAAACTTCTCTGCCGACCTGACTATTATGGAGGAAGGCCATGAGTTCCTGCAGCGTCTGCAGAACGGAGGCGTGCTGCCGATGATTACCTCCTGCAGCCCAGGCTGGGTAAATATGATTGAGCTGAAATATCCTGAGCTACTGCCGCATCTTTCTACTGCCAAGTCTCCGCAGCAGATGTTCGGTGCTGTTGCCAAAACCTACTTTGTGGAACGTGCAGGCATTGATCCTGCGAAGATCGTCAGTGTATCCGTAATGCCCTGTACTGCGAAAAAGGTAGAGGCTGCACGTGAGGAAATGTGCGCCAGCGGTTATCGTGATGTAGACGTAGTTATTACAACGCGCGAGCTGGGACGCATGATCCGCGAAGCGGGTATTGATTTTAACGCGCTGGAAGAAGCTGAGTTCGATTCTCCGCTGGGAACCGGTACTGGTGCCGCAGTTATTTTCGGTACTACAGGCGGCGTTATGGAAGCGGCTTTGCGTACTGTGGCCGAGGTTGTTGCCGGCAAGGAGCTGCCGAAGCTTGAATATAATGAGGTACGTGGCATGGAGCAGACACGCGAGGCTGTTATTGATGTAGCAGGCGTATCCGTGAAGGTTGCTGTAGTACATACACTTAAATCTGCCAAGATGATGCTGGAACGCATTAAAGCAGGTACCGCGGATTATCAGTTTATTGAGGTTATGGCCTGCCCGGGCGGCTGCATCGGCGGCGGCGGTCAGCCGGTTCCTGTGGATGCTTCCATCAGGCAAAAACGCCGTGAAGCGATTTTTAATTGCGACCGTACAAGCGAATTACGAAAATCGCACGAAAACCCGGAAATAAAAACACTTTATGATACTTGGTTAGGCAAACCTCTTTCTGAGAAGGCTCATAGTCTATTACACACACACTACCACGCGCAAAACCGTTAATTGTTCTAGCTGGATAATACAAATCCCCCTTTTTTTCCTTGAAAAGAAGGGGGTATTTTGTAAATTTGTAAAGAAAAAGCTTGCAGTGTTACAATTTTATTGGTATTATATATAGCGTTGAGTGCAATTTACCCGCTATGTAAAAGACAGGAAAAATTTGACAGAAAAAAGTGAAGTTTTTCTGAAAATGTGTTATAATTGTAGCAGATAGTAAAGAAGCCTTTGAAAAAATATTTATAGTATAAGCAGGAGTTTTCTCTTATATGTCGAAATGACTATATAGTCAAGTATGAAATATTTGTGAAGAGCTTGATATACGGTAATATCTTATTCGTAATGCCGCAAGGTATTGCTGATAAGTTATATGCAAAGGGGTAACACCCTTATAAAAACTCAATGTCCTAATTAAAAGGAGGAAGGTAAACATGATCGATATTAAAGATCGCATTTGTGACGTAGTAGCTGACAAAGTGATGAGCGCTGAAGCTGCTGCAGAATTCGTAAAAGATGGTGACAATTTAGGTGTCAGCGGTTTTACCCCGTCTGGCTATCCGAAAGCTGTTCCTCTGGCTCTTGCTGAAAAGGGCAAAAAAACTCCTTTCAAAGTTAACGTTTGGACTGGCGCATCTGTTGGTCCTGAAATCGACCAAGCAATGGTTGAAGCTGACATCATTGACCGTCGTCTGCCTTACCAGACCAACGGCACCATGCGTAAAGCTATCAACGCTGGTAAAGTAAAATACGCTGATATTCATCTGTCTCACATGGCTCAAATGGTTCGCTATGGTTACATGGCTGGCCGTCCGACCGGTCCGGATGTTGCAATCGTTGAAGTTTGCAAAATCAACGACCTCGGCAATGGCATGGTTGGCCTGATTCCGACCACTTCCATGGGCAACAGCTCCTCTTATGTAGCTGGTGCTAAAAAAGTTATCGTTGAAGTTAACACCACTCAACCGGTAGGCCTGGAAGGCATGCATGACTCCTATATTCCTCTGGATCCCCCGAATCGTCAACCGATTCCTATCACCGCTCCGGAAGACCGCATCGGTACCACCTACATTCCTTGCGAAGTAGAAAAAATCGTTGCAGTAGTTCCTTGCGACCGTCCTGACATCGTTCGTCCGCTGGGCGAAATCGACGACGACGCTAAACATATGGGCGCTAACCTCGTTAACTTCCTGAAAAACGAAGTTAAAGAAGGCCGTCTGCCGAAAAATCTGCTGCCGTTGCAATCCGGCGTAGGCTCCGTTGCTAACGCAGTTATCAATGGTCTGGTTAACTCCGATTTCGAAGACCTGACCGTTTACACTGAGGTTATTCAAGATGGTATGTTCGACCTGATCGACGCTGGTAAACTCCGCGTTGCTTCCGGTACCGCTCTGACTCCGTCTCCTGAGTGCCAAAAGAAATTCTACGAGAACGTAGAACACTACAAAAAATACTTGCTGCTCCGTCCGCAAGAAATCTCCAACAGCCCTGAAGTTGCTCGTCGTATCGGCGTAATCGCAATGAACACTGCTATTGAAGTTGATATCTATGGTAACGTAAACTCCACTCATGTTTGCGGCACCAAGCTGATGAACGGCGTTGGCGGTTCCGGCGACTTCGCTCGTAACGGCTACCTGACCGTATTCTTCACCAACTCCTTGGCAAAAGGCGGCAAGATTTCTTCCGTAGTTCCGTTCTGCAGCCATATCGACCATGCTACCCTGGACGTTGACGTTATCGTTTCCGAACGTGGCGTTGCTGACCTGCGTGGCCTGAGCCCGAAAGAAAAAGCTCCGATCATCATCGATCAAATCGCTAACCCGAAATATCAACCTTGGCTGTATGATTACTTCAAACGCGCTTGCGAAGCTTGCGGTAACAGCCAAACCCCGCACATCCTGGCAGAAGCATTCGATTGCTACAAAATGTTTGCTGAAACCGGTTCCATGGAAGGCATGGTTGAAGGTAAATAATTTTCAAAAAAAGTTTGCAAAACCCCTTGTTAAGTTTTGCAAAATAGGTTAAACTATGTAATGTGCTTGCCGGTGGGTGAGATTCCCGCCGGCAGGTATATACAGACAAAGCCTCACCCAAGGCTTTGCCCAATAAAATCAGTTGACGAAGTCTCACCCTAGACTTTGCCATATATAGCCGTCATAGACGGAACACTCTCACCATCATTTCGGAACCGTCCAATCCGAAATATGAAACACAAATATTTTAAGGAGGATTTGAGAATGGCATTTGAAAACATTAAAGCTGGTTTAGAGAAATATCATGCTGAAGTTGAAGCTAAACTGGCAAAATTCCCTGAACGCGCAAACTTGGTTCCTAACAGACTGTACACCCCGGTAGATCTTGGTGAAAACTTTGACTACATGACTAAACTGGGCTTCCCTGGTGAATATCCTTACACCCGTGGTGTTCAACCGACCATGTATCGTGGCCGTTTCTGGACCATGCGTATGTACGCTGGTTTCTCTACCGCTGAAGAATCCAACAAACGTTATCGTTACCTGCTGGCTAACGGTGGTTCCGGCCTGTCCTGCGCATTCGACCTGCCGACCCAGATCGGTTATGATTCCACCGATCCGATGGCTGAAGGCGAAGTTGGTAAAGTAGGCGTAGCTATCGACTCCCTGGCTGACATGGAAATCCTGTTCGACCAAATTTCCCTGGATAAAGTATCCACTTCTATGACCATCAACGCTCCTGCTTCCGTACTGCTGGCTATGTACATTGCAGTAGCTGAGAAACAAGGCGTTTCCGCTGATAAACTGCGTGGTACCATTCAGAATGATATTCTGAAAGAGTATGCTGCTCGCGGCACTTACATTTTCCCGCCGAAACCGTCCATGCGTTTGATCACCAACATTTTTGAATATTGCTCCAAGAACGTACCGCTGTGGAACACCATTTCCATTTCCGGTTACCATATCCGTGAAGCTGGTTCCACCGCTTCTCAGGAAATCGCATTCACCATTGCTGATGGTATCGCTTATGTAGAAGCTGCTATCAAAGCTGGTTTGGACGTTGACGCATTTGCAGGCCGTCTGTCCTTCTTCTGGAATGCTCATAACAACGTACTCGAAGAAGTTGCTAAATTCCGTGCTTCCCGTCGTGTATGGTCCAAAGTTATGAAAGAGCGTTTTGGCGCTAAGAAAGCTAAATCCATGATGCTGCGTGTACATACCCAAACCGCTGGCTCCATGCTGACCGCTCAACAACCGAACAACAACATCGTTCGTGTTGCTCTGCAAACTGCTGCTGCTGTAATGGGTGGTACTCAATCCCTGCACACCAACTCCAAAGACGAAGCTTTGGCACTGCCGACCACTGAGTCTGTAACCATCGCTCTGCGTACCCAACAAATCGTTGCTTACGAATCTGGTCTGGCTGACACCATCGATCCGTTGGGCGGCTCCTACTATGTAGAAGCTCTGACCGATAAGATCGAAGCTGAAGCTTGGGAATACATTAAGAAAATTGACGAAATCGGTGGCGCTCCTGAAGCTATCGCTAAAGGCTACATCCAAAAAGAAATCCAAGACTCTGCTTACAAATGGCAGATGGAAATCGAAAAAGGCGACCGTATCATCGTTGGTGTTAACAAATTCACCCAAGAAGAAGAAGCTCCGAAAAACCTGCTGCGCGTAGACGGTTCTGTAGGCAAGCTGCAAGCTGAAAAGATTGCTGCTCTGAAAGCTCGCCGTGACAACGCTAAAGTAGAAGAAACTCTGGCTGCTCTGAAAGTTGCATGCGCAGACGAAAATGTAAACCTGATGCCTTACATCCTGGATGCAGTTCGTGCATATGCAACCGAAGGTGAAATCTGTGGCGTTATGAGACAAGTATTCGGTGAATACCAACCTCATACTGCACTCTAATTTGTAAACTCAACCAATATACGGAGGTAAACTATAATGGCAAACGTTAAAGTTTTAGTTGCTAAACCGGGTCTGGATGGCCATGACCGCGGTGCTAAAGTTGTAGCTCGTGCTCTGCGCGACGCTGGTTTTGAAGTTATCTACACCGGTATCCGTCTGACTCCGGAACAAATCGCTGAAGCTGCTCTGCAAGACGACGTAAACGTTGTTGCACTGTCCCTGCTGTCCGGCGCTCACAACACCCTTTTCCCGAAAGTAGTTGAACTGCTGAAAGAAAAAGGCATGACCGACGTTCTGGTTATCGGCGGCGGCGTTATTCCTGACGCTGACATCCCTGGCCTGAAAGCTGCTGGCATTGCTGAAGTATTCACTCCGGGCACCCCGACCAGCAAAATTGTTGATTTCATCAACGCTAACGTAAAATAATTTTATCCCTTAAAGCAAGCCGGGTTTGTCCCGGCTTGCCTTATAAAATATTCACTATCCAAAACAAGGCGGTGTGAATTATGGAAATAGTAGATAAATTATTAAATCATTCTCGTCTTGCATTATCTAAAGCAATCACTGCTGTTGAAAATGAATACGATGATGCTGTCAAAATTATGACAGAGATTTATCCTCATACTGGTAATGCTTATGTAATTGGTATCACCGGCCCTCCGGGTGCTGGTAAAAGTACTCTGACTGATAAATTGGCTAAGGAATACCGTAAACGCGGCAAGACCGTAGGTATCGTAGCAATTGACCCCACTAGCCCGTATTCTGGCGGCGCTATTTTAGGCGACCGTATCAGAATGATGGATCTGACCGCAGACGAGGGCATTTTCGTACGCTCTATGGCAACTCGCGGCAGTCTTGGCGGCCTGTCTCAAAAAGCAGGTGACGCTGTTAAATTAATGGATGCTTTCGGCATGGATGTAATTATCGTTGAAACCGTAGGCGTAGGACAATCTGAGGTTGACATTGTAAAGACCGCAGATACTACTATGGTAGTAGTAATTCCTGGCATGGGCGACGATATCCAGGCTATTAAAGCAGGTATACTTGAAATCGGTGACCTGTTCACGATTAACAAAGCTGATCGTGAAGGTACAGACAAGCTCAACATTGAGATTGAGATGATGCTCGAATTAAATCCCGAACATGTTGGCTGGCGTCCTCCGATTAACAGGACCATTGCCAGCAAGGGTGAAGGTATAGAGGCTGTTGTGGACTCTATTGAGGCTCACAAGGCATATTTGATTGAGAGTGGTAAATTAAACGATATCCGTAAAGCTCGTATTAAAAACGAGGTTACCGCTATGCTTAATGACCATGTAAATCGCTACATCGACAAGAACGTCATTCAAACGGAAGAATTTGACAACCTGGTTGTTAAAATGCAATCCCGTGAGATTGAGCCGTACTCTGTCGTTGATGATATTGTTGGCAAGGTTTTAAAATAAACCGCCAAAAAAAACAATTTTAGGAGGAATTTATTATGGCATTCAAAACTATTTGTGTTGACCATGTAGGTATCGCTTGCGCTGGTACCTTGGAAGAAGCTGCAAAAATTTACACTGAGGTACTGGGCCTGAAAGCTACCGGCACTGAAGAAGTTAAAGAACAAGGTGTTGCTACCGTATTTGTTCCCTGCGGCGAAACCCTGATTGAGCTCCTTGTTGATATCACTGAAAACAACGATGGTCCTATCGGCAAATACATTGCTAAAAACGGCCCTGGCATCCAACATATGGCTCTGCGCGTTGACGACATCAAAGCAGCTATCGCTGACCTGACCGAAGCTGGCGTTCGCATGATCGACAAAGCTCCTCGTAACGGTGCTGGCCAAATGAAAATTGCTTTCGTTCATCCGAAATCCGCTGGCCTGCTGCTTGAGCTGTGCCAACCGGCTGCAACCTACAAAGACTAATTTATTAGCTGCGTAGATTCAGGGCGATTTAAGGTCCCATAATTTAAGCTACATAATGCTGAAGATATACAAGTGATATATCTTCAGCATCTGTGTATAAATTTGTTCTCCCAATAATGATGGAGGTGTAAGATTTGTCTACTCAAGAAAAAATTGAGAAAATGCTCAAAAAAGCCGAAGTAATTCTGGCTGCTGGTGGCGAAAAACGTGTTGCTAAACAACATGAATCCGGCAAAATGACTGCTCGTGAAAGAATCGCTGCTCTCCTCGACGAAGGTTCCTTCGTAGAACTCGACCGTTTTGTACGTCATCGTTGCTACAACTTCGGTCAAGAAAAGAAAGAACTGCCTGGTGAAGGCGTAACCACCGGTTACGGCACCATCGATGGCCGTCTGGTTTATGTATTCGCACAGGACTTCACCGTTGAAGGTGGCTCCCTCGGCGAAATGCATGCTGCTAAAATCGTTAAAGTACAACGCCTGGCACTGAAAATGGGTGCTCCGCTGGTTGGCCTGAACGATTCCGGCGGTGCTCGTATCCAAGAAGCTATCGACGCTCTGGCTGGCTATGGTAAAATCTTCTTCGAGAACACCATTGCTTCCGGCGTAGTTCCTCAGATTTCTGCAATTATGGGTCCTTCCGCTGGCGGCGCTGTATACAGCCCGGCACTGACCGACTTCATCTACATGGTAAAGAACACTTCCAAAATGTTCATTACCGGCCCTGCAGTAGTTAAATCCGTTACCGGTGAAGATGTAACCCAAGAACAACTGGGTGGCGCTATGACCCACAACAGCACTTCCGGTGTTGCTCACTTCGCTGCTGAAAACGATGAAGACTGCCTGCAACAAATCCGTTACCTGCTCTCCTTCCTGCCTTCCAACAACGTTGAAGGTGCTCCGATCGTAGAGACTGGTGATGACCCGATGCGTACCGACGACAGCCTGAACACTCTGCTGCCGGACAACTCCAACCACGCTTACGATATGTATGATGTAATCAGATCTATCGTAGATAACGGCGAATTCTATGAAAACCAAAAATACTGGGCAACCAACATCATCACTTGCTTCGCTCGTATGGATGGTCAAACCGTAGGTATCATTGCTAACCAACCGAAAGTTATGGCTGGTTGCCTGGATATCAACGCTTCCGATAAATCCGCTCGTTTCATCCGCTTCTGCGACGCTTTCGGCATTCCTCTGCTGAACCTGGTTGACGTTCCTGGCTTCCTGCCTGGCTGCAACCAAGAATACGGCGGCATTATCCGTCACGGTGCTAAGATGCTGTATGCTTACTCTGAAGCAACTGTTCCTAAAATTACTCTGGTTACCCGTAAAGCTTACGGCGGTTCCTACCTGGCAATGTGCTCTCAAGATCTGGGCGCTGACCAAGTTATCGCATGGCCGACCGCTGAAATCGCAGTTATGGGTCCTGCTGGTGCTGCTAACATCATCTTCCGTAAAGATCCTGATGTTGAAGCTAAGACTAAAGAGTACATCGACAACTTCGCTACTCCGTACCAAGCAGCAATGCGCGGCATGGTTGACATGGTTATCGAACCGAAAAATACTCGTCCCACCATCATCAACGCTCTGCAAATGCTGGAAAGCAAACGCGAAACCCGTCCGGCAAAACGCCACGGCAACATTCCTTTGTAATTCACAAGCAGTTGCTTAGTGCTTAAACAACCTATTTTAAGATAAGATGAGGTGAAATAAATGGGTCCTGTTACTACTAATCCTTGGTTGATTGCTTTAATCAATATGACCATCGTATTCGGCGTACTGATCGCTCTGGGCATATTGATGAACTTACTCCAAGTTATTGATCCGACTAAAAAAAAAGTTGCTAAACCGGCAGTAGCTCCTACACCGGCAGCAGCTCCCGCTGCAGCTCCGGTTGCAGCAGCTCAAGATGATAGCGAAATTATCGCTGTTATCGCTGCAGCAGTAGCAGCTTGCGGCGTTAGCGCAGACCAAATCGCTTGTGTTCGTCGTATTGATGCTAAATCTGCATGGACTGTAAGCAGTCGTGTTGAAGCTATTAGCGTTCGTAAAGAATGCTTCTAATGCATATAGTTTGCAATTTTAATTAAAAAACGAGATTTTAAGGAGGATTATATCCATGAAAAAGTATACTATCACCGTAAATGGTACCGCATACGAAGTTGAAGTTGAAGAAGCAGGCGTTGTTGCTTCCGCTCCGAAAGCTGCTCCGAAAGCTGCTCCGGCTCCGGCTGCTGCTCCCGCTCCGAAAGCTGCTCCGGCTCCGGCTCCGAAAGCTGCTGCTCCGGTTGCTGCTGGTGCAACCACCGTTTCCGCTCCTATGCCGGGCAAAGTTCTGTCCGTTAACGTAAAAGCTGGCGACGCTGTTAAATCTGGCGACGTTCTGCTGATTCTGGAAGCTATGAAAATGCAAAACGAAATCATGGCTCCGGCTGATGGCACTGTTTCCGACGTTCGCGTTTCCGCAGGTCAAACTGTTGCTACCGGCGACGTTATGATCGTTCTCTAATTCTTACTCGATAGTTCGCAATATCAGTAAGTCTTAAATACCCTTGATCTTTGGAGGGGGCTTTTCGCAGAGCCCCTTCCACAAATTGAAAATTGGGAGGATATTAAATGGAAGCATTTGTCGTTGCTTTGTCTTCCGTATGGGCAGACTCCGGTTTCTCCGCTTTGACCAGCGGTCACGTAATCATGATCGTTGTAGGTCTGGTTCTGCTTTATATGGCTATCGGTAAAGGTTTTGAGCCTTTGCTGCTGTCCCCGATCGCATTCGGTTGTATTCTTGCTAACATTCCTAAAAACGGTTTCGAAGAACCTGGTGTTATGTCCGTTATCATGTACGGTATCCACCACGAAGTATTCCCTCCGTTGATCTTCTTGGGCGTAGGCGCTATGACCGACTTTGGTCCTCTGCTGGCTAACCCGAAAACCCTGCTCCTGGGCGCTGCTGCACAGGGCGGTGTATTCGTAGCTCTGCTGGGCGCTATGCTGCTTGGCTTCACCGTACAAGAAGCTGCTGCTATCGGCATCATCGGTGGTGCTGACGGCCCGACTTCCATCTACCTGGCTGCTAAAATGGCTCCTCAGCTGTTAGGTGCAATCGCAGTTGCTGCATACTCCTACATGTCTCTGGTTCCGCTGATTCAGCCTCCTATCATGAAACTGTTCAC
>NZ_FR892745.1 GCF_000434895.1 Phascolarctobacterium succinatutens CAG:287 | reverse complement strand
GTGAAAGGGCGGTGTCTTAACCGCTTGACCAACCGGCCAAATGTGGTGACCCATGTAGGCCTCGAACCTACGACACCCTGATTAAGAGTCAGGTGCTCTACCAACTGAGCTAATGGGCCGTGGTCACGTTACTTGATTATAATACCCTATCTGCTAGAAAATGTCAAGCACTTTTTTTGAAAAAACTTAAAAAATCTTTAGAGGGATAAAAACAATTGACTATGCATGGAGAAAAGCATACAATTAAAGTGTTATAGTAGGTTCTAAATTTTTTTGTACGGAGGATAGACTTATGGATTACGATATTGCCGTTATTGGTGGTGGTCCTGCTGGTGTATCTGCAGCGATTACTGCTGCCAGCAAGGGACGTAAGGTTGTTCTGTTTGAAGCCCACGGCTTCAGCCCCCGTCTGCGTAGTGTAGCGCAGATAACAGATTATATGGGTATACCCGATATTTCCGGTACTGCGCTTATGGATATTTTTGTAAATCATCTCAAGCAGATGGAAGTAGATATTATTGAATCTAAAATTATTTCTTTGCGTGAGGTAGGCGAAGGCTTTATGCTGGGTACACCGCACGGCGAATATTCTGCGGATTCCGTAGTATTGGCGACTGGTATTTCCCGTTCTACGCTTTTCCCGGGAGAAAAGGAATTTTTGGGCAAGGGCGTAAGCTACTGCGCTATTGTTGATGCTGATAAATATAAGGGCAAGTCTGTGGCCGCTATTGCTACTGTTCCTGATGCTTTGGAAGAAGTGGAATATCTGGCAGAGCAATGCGAGCATGTCTTCTTCTTCCCGCTGTATTCCGGCTTCATTCCGCCGAAAAAGAAGAATATTACTGTAGTGCTGGATAAGCCGACAGAAATTACCGGCACCGATAAGGTTACCGGTCTGCGTGCAGGCGATGATTTTTACAGTGTTAAGGCTGCCTTTGTCTTCCGTGCCAGCGATCCGCTCAACAGCTTTTTGCCGGGCCTTGAAATCCGTGGCCGCAGTATTTATGTTGATGATCAGGCGCAAACCAATATTGAAGGCGTTTTTGCCGGCGGTGACTGCACAGGTCAGCCTTGGCAGGTAAATCGTGCTGCCGGTCAGGGACAAAAGGCTGCTCTTTCGGCAATCCGCTATCTTGCACGTCGCGATGAGGGAATTGACTATTAAAAATTGCAGTAAAATCTTTTATCCCGACGGGATTTATGCTACAATATAAGTTATGATAAATTATTTGGAGGCTATATTATGTTAGATTTAAAATTCGTCCGCGAAAATCCGAAGCTGGTCGAAGAGGCTGTAAAAAGCCGTAATGGCAGCCTTGATTTGACTGAATTCCTGGAATTGGATAAACAACGTCGTGAAATTACCCAACAGGTAGAAGCACTGAAGAAAGAACGCAACACTGCATCTCAAGAGATTGGCAAGCTGAAAAAGGCTGGTCAGGATGCTACTGAGCAGATGGCTGCAGTTCGTGCTCTCGGCGATAAAATTGCTGCAGATGACAAGAAACTGAAAGAGATTGAAGAAAAAATCAAAAGCATTCTGCTGACTATTCCTAACGTTCCTGCTGAAGATGTTCCCGTAGGCAAAGATGATAGCTGCAATCCGGTTATCCGCACCTGGGGCGAACCGACCAAATTTGATTTTGAACCTAAGGCTCACTGGGATATCGGTGAAAACCTGGGCATTCTGGATTTCGAACGTGGCGTTAAGGTCAGCGGTGCACGTTATGTATTCTATCGTGGCATGGGCTCCCGTCTGGAGCGTGCCGTTATCAACTTCTTCCTGGATGTACACACCAGAAAGCATGGTTATACCGAATTCTTCCCGCCGTTCATCGTTAACGGTGCAAGCATGCAGGGCACCGGCCAATTGCCGAAATTTGCCGAGGATATGTACAAGCTGGAAAACGGCGATATGTACCTGATTCCGACCGCAGAGGTTCCTGTAACCAACTATCATCGTGATGATATTCTGACCGGCGATGAGCTGCCGCTGAAATATACCGCATACAGCGCTTGCTTCCGTGCAGAAGCCGGTGCTGCAGGCCGTGATACCCGTGGCCTGATCCGTATGCATCAGTTCAATAAGGTTGAACTGGTTAAATTCACTAAACCGGAAGAATCTTGGGCTGAGCTGGATAAGCTGACCAATGATGCTGAAGAGGTTCTGCAATTACTGGGCCTGCCGTACCATGTTGTACGTCTGTGCACCGGTGACCTGGGCTTCAGCTCTGCTACCACCTATGACCTAGAAGTATGGCTGCCGGCAGCAAACTGCTACCGCGAAATTTCTTCCTGCTCCAACTTCTTGGACTTCCAGGCACGCCGTGCTAACATCCGCTTCCGTCGTGATGCAAAATCCAAACCGGAATTTGTACACACCCTTAACGGCAGTGGTGTAGCTGTTGGCCGTACAGTTGCTGCTATTCTGGAAAACTATCAGCAGGCTGATGGCAGCGTAGTTGTTCCTGAGGTTCTGCGTCCTTACATGGGCTGCGATGTAATTCCCGCTCCGAAAAAATAAGCTGCGCAGATTCAGCTGAATAAAAATAAGCGTTGAAATGCTACTTTATTGGCATTTCAACGCTTTTTGTTTTGGCTGCTGTATTCAGTAACTTTTTGCTAGTTTAAAATATTTTATGGCGAAATTCTCTGTATTTTACAGTTAAAAATGTGCCAATCCGTGATTATTGGAAAATTTTCCCGTTCTCCTTGAAAAAAATCAATTTTTTGCCGTTTTCCTATTGTACTTTCAAATTATTGTGGTACAATCATAGAAGAAAAAATAAATGCAATAGCAAGGGGAGAGTGTTATGAGTAATAAAAAACATTTCCAAATAAGCCAACAGGCTGCAGAAAAATTAGCGGTACGTTTCGGTACGCCGCTGTTAGTACTTTCTCTTGATGAAATCAAAAAGAACTACAAGGTTTTGAAAAAATATATGCCGCGTGTCAAAATTCATTACGCGATTAAGGCTAATCCGCATCCGGAAATTTTGCGGGTGATGGCAGATATGGGCTCCTGCTTTGACGTAGCAAGCGACGGAGAAATCCGCACCCTGCATGATATGGGTGTGGATGGCGGTCGTCTGATTTACGCTAATCCGGTAAAGACGGGCGTAGGCCTGGAGGCCTGCCGCAGCTGCAGTGTACGCAAGATGACTTTTGACAGCGCCAGTGAAATAGATAAAATAAAAAAACAGTGCCCGGATACGACTGTACTGCTCAGACTGCGTATCGACAATTCCTCGGCACATGTTGATTTGAATAAAAAATTCGGTGCAGCGCGTGAAAATGCGTTGGCTTTGATGCAGCAGGCTAAGGAAGCAGGCCTGGATATGGCCGGCATTGCCTTTCATGTAGGCAGCCAGACTGTTAGTGCTGACCCCTATCTGCATGCGCTGGATATTGCGCGTGAGCTTTTTGAAGAGGCTGAGGCAGCAGGCCTGAAGCTGCGCATTCTGGATATCGGCGGCGGCTTCCCTATTCCTGAGCCGAAGGTTAAATTCAACCTGCCGGAAATGCTGCGCCAAATCAATGCGCGTCTGGATGAGGATTTTGCCGATGCCGAAATCTGGGCCGAACCGGGCCGTTATATCTGCGGTACGGCGGTAAATCTGATTACCAGCGTCATCGGTGTTACCGAGCGCAGCGGTCAGCCATGGTATTTCCTCGATGAAGGCCTGTACGGAACATTCTCCGGTGTGCTCTTTGACCAGTGGGATTTCAAGCTCATCAGCTTTCGTGAGGGTGATGAAAAGGTGGCAGCAACGTTCGCCGGACCGAGCTGTGATTCCTTGGATATTATGTTCCGCGGACGCCTGACAGTGCCGCTGCAGGTTGGCGATTTGCTGCTGGTTCCCAGCTGCGGTGCCTATACCTCTGCCAGTGCTACTACCTTTAACGGCTTCAGTAAGGCTAAGTTCGTTATCTGGGAGCGCGTAAAGGCTGAGGTTGAGCCTGTTGTCGCTGTCGGACGTGTTGAGATGAATCAGTCTGTGGCGCAGGCTGCAAAATGAAAATATAGTTGTTACCGCATCAGCGTTTAACGTTGGTGCGGTTTTTGGTTTAGGGAAAAACGTGACAGATTAGGTGCGAAAAATGTGGAAAAACGTTACAGAAAGCAATGATAAAATACGGAAAAACGTGACAAGATCAGGATTTTTTAGACGCAGCGAGGGAAGTCTTAACGCTCATTTTACGCAAGTATGCTTTTCCTTACAGCTCTACTAGCTTCACTTCTACCTGCAGTTCAGACAACAATGCCAGCAAATCGCCGAAGGTAAGCCAGACGGTAGCGGTGTTATCGTTCGGATGAATACCAATGCTGGCGGATGGCGGTAAGTTTTTGCTGCTGACGAAGATAACGCTTTTGCTTGTATCGTTCAATAGGCCGAAGGGTGAAACTAAGCCTGACTGCAGTTTGAGATATTTTTCCAGACGCTCTGCCGAAGCGAAGCTGAGGCGGGAGCTTGCAAGCTTTACTGCAAGCTCTTTGAGATCAACAGGCGTAGCTGCGGGAACGGTCAGAAGAAAGTGCTGCTTACCGTTGCTGTTGCGTAAAAATAAATTTTTGCAGATAATGGTATCAGCAGGCATCTCCAGTGCATCAAGTTCTTCCATGGAATAAACCGGCCGGTGTTCCGTACAGGTAAACGGTATGTTTTTAGCGTTTAACAAATCATAGATGTCATTCTTGGCGAAACTCATAGACAATCTCCTTGCAATAATGTTTTGTATCGATGCATTTTATTATAAGTCAACTAAGGATTTACAGCAAGTTGCAGCCTGCCTAAAATATGGAGAAAGCTCGGCGTTCATGCTATAATAATAGCAAAGCGAAAGGCGGAAAAGATAATGCGAAAAGTTATAATATATATTTTGACGCTGCTGACTTTGCTCGCAGCGGGCTGTGGCAGTGAGCAGCCACAGCCCAAGGAGCTGCAGCTCTGCAGCAGCATGGGCACCAAGCTGACGAAGGTTATTGCTGATAGCTACCGCAAGGCTGCAGGTGTAAAAGTAAATATAAGCTATCTGCCCGGAGGCACGCAGCAGGAACGCTTGGATTACCTGCGCAAGCACAAATTCGATGTCTGGCTGGGCGGTACGAGTGAGGAATACTTCATGGCGGATGAGCAGCATATTCTGCAGCCTTATATCGCCAAGGAAGCCTACAAGGTGCCGGCAGAGCTGCGCAATCGTACCGGTCAATGGACGAGTCTTTATTTGAGCTATATTGCTTTGCTGAGCAACAAAAACAATCTGCATGCTTACGGCTTATATGCGCCGGAAACATGGGATGAGCTTTTAGTACCGCAGCTTAAGGATGAGCTGGCGATTGCCGATTTTGAATTGGGTGGAGCCAGCTACGGTATGATTACAAGTATCGTGCAGCTGCGTGGCAAGGATCAGGCTATGGCTTATGCAGCCAAGTTCAATGCACAGCAGCCTGTTTATACTAAGGGGTTCGGTGAGGCTGTGGACCTTGTCTATATAGGCAAAAAGACGGTTGCCATAGTGCCGCTGGATTATGCTTTGCAGATGGAAGCACGTCATCGTCACCTGTTTGCAACAGTGGTGAAGGATGCCAACCGTACAATGCTTACCGGTGCAGCGATTATGCGCAGCGCTGAGCATCCCGAGCAGGCACGCGCTTTTTTGGATTATCTGATGAGTGATGCAGGTGTAGAGCTGTTACCTGCAAACGGTTATCATTATATCTGGCATGTAAAAAAATATCCTTATAATGACGGACGTAAGGAGCTTATAGGTAATGTCCGTGTCCCAGTAGATGATTTAAGCTGGACCTCGGTTTATAAGAGTGAGATTATCCGTCAGTGGCGTAGTGCGCTTTAACGGCATAAAAAAATTGGCGCTCTTACAGCGCCAATAAATTTTATAAAACCTTATGTTTTACATGGTCCAGTGCCTGGTCGAAAAGGCTGAGCACGTGGCTGTCATCCAGAGAATAAATAACCTCTTTACCGTCCTTGGTAAATTTTACCAGGTTGGTGGCACGCAGCAGACGCAGCTGATGCGAAATAGCGGAATGTGTCATGCCAAGTGCATCGGCAATGCAGGTAACGCACATCTCCTGGTGTGCTAACAGGGAGAGAATGCGGATACGAGTGGGGTCGCTGAGGACTTTAAAAATATCAGCCATGGGCTGGATATATTTTTCGTCATCATTGCCAGGAAGCGGCAAGTTATGAGTGTGGACGTGTGTCATTTTATCACCTACTTTACTTTTTATTGTTTAGACGCAGTCCTTTGTTGAAAAAGAATGCGAGTACTGCGTAATAAAAGAAGCCTCCGGTTGGAGTCTTGCTGATAAACCAGGTCGGGAAAAGGAAAAAGCTTACGCTGAGGAAAAGCAGCTGCGGTAAGCAGCTGAAAAGACAGCTGATACCCTCCTCCTGCCATTTGCTTTTGATGTGCAACGCACTGAAGACGCTGTAGCGTGAGGCAAAAACGCCGAAGCATATGCCGCTGAAGGCATAGAGAACGAAGTTGACAATTTCACCGAAGTTCATGTTACTTATCCTCTTTACTACTGAGCTGTTTGAAAAAACCGGTCTTGAGCAACAGGCAGGCAATAATACTGCCGCCGATGGTGCTTACTAAAAACGGCGGGATGAAGAACCAGGCTACAGCATTGCTGCCTAAAAGCAGTGTGGCCATAATCCAGGCGACGAAACCACCGATGATGCCGGTACCGAATATTTCGCCAGCCATAGCCGCTGTCAGTGTTTTGTAACGGCTGTAGGCCAGTCCGGCGAGGGCTGCACCGATCATACTGCCGGGGAAAGCCAGCAGTGAGCCTGTGCCCAGCATGTTGCGCAGACAGGCAATGATGAAGCCGATAGCAACGGCGTAATCAGGTCCCAGGAGAACCGCACCCATAACATTGATGGCATGCTGCACAGGGAAGCATTTGGAAACACCTGCAGGAATATAAATTAAATGTGCGCTCAGTGTGCCGATGGCAATCAGAAGCGCTGCTGATGTCAGCTTACGGGTTTGCATATAAAAACCTCCATATGAAAGTTGTGTATGGCTAACAATGATATAACTATATTATAGCATTTAAATAGGTGTTTTGTGAACATATCTGAATAAATTCATAAGAAAATTTTTCAGAATATAAAAGCTTATTAAGCAGAACAGGAGTGATAAATTTGGCTTTGTTAGAAGGTATTAAGGTTATTGATTTTTCCAAGTGGCTGCCGGGACAATATTGCGGTATGCTGTTAGGTGATTACGGTGCGGATGTTATCAAGATTGAAGATTTGCAGGGTGATGCGACACGTCGCTTTTGGCCTGAAAAAACTAAAGGCATGAGCTACTGGCATCTGATGTTGAATCGTAATAAACGTGGTGTGGCTCTGGACTTGAAAAAAGCTGGTGGCCGAGATTTGCTGCTCAAGCTGCTGCAGGAGGCCGATGTTTTTCTGGAGGGCTTCCGTCCCGGTTATCTGGCGCGCTATGGCCTTGATTATGACAGTGTGCATAAAATTAATCCGCGTCTGGTGTACTGCTCGATTACCGGCTTCGGCCAAGAATCGCATAAGCCGGCACACGACCTGAACGTTGTCGGTCTGGCTGGCCTCAATAATCTTGATGATATTGGCAGAGCCTGCGTATCTGAGGTGCAGGTGAGCGCGATTGGCAGTGGTTTGAATGCTTTAAGTGCGATTTCTATGGCGCTCTTGGCGCGCGAACGTACTGGCAAAGGACAGTGGCTTGATGTCAATTTGTATGCTACGGCACTGTCAATGCAGGTGACGGGCATTAGTGCTTTGTTGGGCTGCAGGGAAACAGGTGAAAAGCCCTTTGGCCGTATAGCGCATTACTATAATATTTATCGTACAGCAGATGGCCGCTATCTGACTGTAGGCACTATTGAGCCTAAGTTCTGGCAGCGTTTTTGTGATTTGATTGAATGTCCGGAGCTGGAAAAACGCCAATATGATTTTACACATGAGGAGGAGCTGCAGCAGCTGGTGGCTGCTAAAATTGCCGCTAAAACCCAACAGCAATGGTTGAATTTAATCGGTGGCGCAGAATTTTGTGTAACGCCCGTATGCAGCCTGGAGGAAGCGCTGGACAGTGAGCTGACGGCGCAGGAGCATATTCTGCAGGAGGCTGACAGTGATCTTGGCAAATTGCAGTATATCGGCGGTCCGGTGAAGTTCAGTGAAGATGTAAGTACCATTCGCATGCGAGCTCCTAAGCTTGGTGAACATACGCTGGATATTTTGCAGGAACTGGGATATAATGATAATGAAATCAGCGCTTTACATGAAGAGGGCGCAATCTAGGATTTTTTGATTGTAGTGTGTTTATGAAGCAGGAGGCCGATATGAGGAAAATATTAAAGCTTTTTATGACATTTGTTTTTGCCTGCTGCCTGTTTGTAGGCGTTAATCCTGCAGAAGCAGGCTTAATCAGCAGAGAGCAGGAAATTGAAATGGGCCAGCAGACCGCACAGCAGCTGGAGGCTCAATACGGCGTGTCGCAGGATTATGCGCTGCAGGAGAGAGTTAACCGCATCGGCCAAAGGCTGGCTAAGGTTTGCGGACGTGATGACATCACCTTTTCCTTTAAGGTGCTCAATAACAACGAGGTCAATGCCTTGGCCTGCCCCGGCGGCTTTGTTTATGTGTATAAGGGATTGATTGACTATATGCCGACAGATATGGAGCTGGCTGGCGTGCTTGGCCATGAGGTAGGACACGTAGCAAAAAAGCATACTGTCAATGCAATTGAAAAGCAAATGTGGACATCCCTGATTCTGCTAGCTGCTACGCGTGGACAGGGTATGGGCCTTGTGCAGGCAGCACAGCAGGCGTTGTTTGCCGGTTACAGCCGTACAGACGAACGCGGTGCCGATAAGGAAGGCGTAAAGAACAGCATTGCAGCAGGTTATAATCCTTACAGCATGCTGATTACCGTGTGGAAGCTTGATGATTTGTCCAAGCAGGGCGGCGGCGCCAATTACGGTCTGTTCAGCAGCCATCCTGAGCCGGAGGAGCGTGTAAAGCGCGTTATGAAGCAGCTTAAGGAATATGATATTCATCCTGATGTTATAGTTAAGGATGATGACCATGCGACTGTTACCGAGGGCAATTGGACCTTTAACGTTGGGCAGAGCATTGGCAACACCAAGGGTAAATATCGTGCCTACATGCTTGCAGGCGGCTTGTGGAACGTGCGTCAGCGCGGACCGGTCAACCCCAATCATTTCGTAGTTTATGATAACGGCAGTACGGCTGATATCTACTATGATGATATTCAGGTTTTCCGTCTGTATACGCAGGATGCAGGTGCTTTTGGCAGTGCCGGCGCTTATGCAGCAGCCTGTGCTGATATGCTGCGTGATTGGGCACATATAGCTAATGCTAATGATGCTAAAGCTAAGAGCAGCACCAAAAAGAAATAAGCAGATTCAGGCAATAAATAAAGCCATACCCTGCTAAGCAAATTGCTTAGCGAGGTATGGCTTTTTAGTTGCGTTAATGCATGGGAGGTGGTTTTTACAGTACCTTTTGCAGCAGATTCAGCACATTCTTATGGGTGATTTTTTCGACAGTGCTGGCGCTGTATTTTTTAGAAAGATATTCATAAACTGCGCTGTAATCCTGCACGCCGTGGAGGTTGTAGGGCGGATGGCTGATGCCGTCAAAGTCGCTGCCGAAGCCGATATGGTCATCATTGCCCATGATGTTCAGCATGTAATCGATATGGCGGTAAATACTTTCGATGCAGGCATCGTTGTAATCGTGCTCCAAAAATTGACCGGCAAAGGTAACACCAATCAGGCCGTCATTTTCTTTAATTGCCAGAATCTGCTTGTCATCCAGGTTACGCGGATGCGGGCAAAGAGCCTTGGCATTGGAATGAGTTGCGATAATGGGCTTGCTGCTGGTCTCAATAACATCCCAGAAGCCTGCGGGTGCGATGTGGGAAACGTCAACCAGCATACCGAGCTTGTTCATTTCGGCAACTACCTGGCGGCCGAAAACGGTGAGACCGCCGCCGCTGCTTTCTTCGTTGACACCATCAGCGATATCGTTGCGGTTGCTCCAGGTGAGTGTCATAGCGCGCACGCCTAAGGCATAGAGACAACGCAGTGCTTCCAGACTGCCGTCGATAGCGCCGCCCTCTTCAATGGCGAGCAAAGTTGCAGCCTTGTGGTTGAGCACATCGGCAGCGTCCTCTTTGGTGAGTACCTGCAGCACATCGATGCCGTCTGCGTGAAGCTTCTTTACTTCCTGCAGGTATTTGTCCAGCAGCTGCAGGGTGTAGCGCAGGCCGCCGTAATAACGGAATTCGTGTGTGGGTACGAAGATAGCACAGAATTGCAGACCGCCGCCGAGAGCGATTTGACGCTGAATGTCAAAATGCTGGTCATTTGCATAAAGGCTGGTGCCTTTCTTATATAATTCGGTAAGGGTATCGCAGTGACAATCACAGATAAACATAGAGAAAACTCCTTTCAGAATTTATTAAACCCCCGCGTTTCCCGAACGTGGAACAGCGGGGGTTATAATACTGTAAATTTTTACTTAACAGTTAAAGGTACTTGCTTCTTACCAACCGGTGTAGTAGTAGAAGAAGGTCATACCGATGGTAACGATCATAGCGCCGGCCATGGGGATTGCAGTGCGTTTTACCAGATCAAAGGAGGAAACGCCACCCATACCGGAGGATACTACGATAACTGCGGTAATCGGGGAGCAGTTACGCATGATAGAAGCTGCAAAGTGCATCGGCAGCAGCATCAGTACCGGGTGCAGGCCGCTGTGCGCTGCAACTGCCGGAGTAAGTGCGGCGAATGCGAAGAAGGGAGCATTGCCGCTGCCCATAACAATTGCGGATACAGCGATAATTGCTACCATAACCAGCATCATAGCCATCGGGCCGAAGCCTAAGTTTTTACTGCCGTCGATAAGAGTGGTGATAGCACCCATGGATACGAGGCCCTTAGCAAAGGTCTGACCTGCAACAACCAGGGTAATAACGTTAGCCATCTGCATGCCTAAGCCATCGAAGAAGGTCTGAATATCGCCCAAAACCTTATGGCCGTCACGCCAACGGGCGTATTCGCAAATAACACCGATAGTCAGGCCGATAAACATAGCCATAACGATATTCATCTTAATAGTGGTAATCCAGAGAGAACTGAAGGAAAGAATCAATGCCAGAGGAATTACCGGCAGGATAGCGTACCACAACGGTGCATTATCTGCTTCTTCTTCAATTTTTTCAACTTGCATCGGCTGCACGATATGGCCGTCGCGTTTATCCATATATTTTTGAGTCAGGTAATGCAGAACGCCTACAACTACGAAGGCTACAGCAACGATAGGAACCTGATAATGGCTCCAGTAAACTACAGGGTCAACGCCTGCGGTTTCGGCGGAGAGGATGGTACCGGTATCACTGGGGCTCCAGTCGAAGCAGAGAGTGGTTGCTACAGCAGCGGTTGCGGACAGACGGCTTACGCCCAAGCCTAACAGAATGGGGAACATGGTTACCATCAGCAGCATTGCCAAACCGGAGGCACTGTTGATGCACAGGCCGATGAGCATACCGATAATCCAGGTGCCGCTCATAACCAGATAGGGGGATTTTAAAGCCATCAACGGTTTGATGGTTAAACGTACTAAAGAGCGGGAAGCGCCGATTTTATCCATATATTTAGCAAAAGCGCCTACAGACATAATGTTCAGGCCAAGTTTGCCGACGTTAGAGCTGAAGGTTGCGCGGATAAATTCAAAGGCATCGAAAATTACGGAGCCTGTTGTAGCCTTAGCTCCTAAAATCTGGCTGTAACCCAGCATAGCAGCGATATACATCATGATAATACCGCCCATGAAGAGCACAGGCTGTGGTTTGTACTTTTTGTAAATCAAATAGCCAACCCAAAACGTTATAATTGCAGAAATAACAATACCCAATTTTCATCATCCCTTTCTCTTATGAATTTATTTTACAAAAATTTAGGCAATTCCATTATAGCATAACTTTGTTGCATTAAGCAATAAAAAAACCTGCAATATTCCCCGCGAAGGGGACAGAATGCAGGTTTTTTTAGTTAATTATTAATACATGTCAATCTTCTAAAGACAAAACGCGTAAAACATGTTGGATATAAATAGCCTGAATTGCTTTGGAACGGCCAAGACCGCACAGATGACCGGTTGTTTTGATGCCTAAAGCTTCAATCTGAGTCTTCCAACTGTCTTCCTCGTCGCTGTACATATCGTTGTTGGCGTGATCACCGGCAACAACCATCAGGGGATACATATGTACATGTTTGTATTTGCGCTCCTGCAGCTTTTGCAGGACAGCTTCAAAATTAGGAGTATCCTCTTCTTCTACGGTTCCTACAATAACAGGGAATTTCATAGAATCAAAGATTTCCTGCAGCTTAACATAGGTATAGCCGTGCGCTTTATTGTTGTTGCGCGGTGTGCCGTGGCCCATCAGGACTACGCCTTCGCCCGGCGCTAAGGGAGGAACCTGAACGGCAATAGCTGCCGCTGCCAGCTTATAGTCCTCCTCGTTAACAATGAGAGGCTGGCTGATAATAATCTTTTGAAATTTAGCGGTAAATTTATCCTTGAGGCTGAGAATCTTCTGTTCGAATTCTTCGCCGTGCAGCAGATGTGTCGGCTGCAATACTACCTCTTCGTAGCCTGCGTCTGCCAACTTTTGCAGCACTGTTTCCGTATCGTCGATTTTAATACCGCGTTCAGCCAGACGTTTGCGGATAATTACGGAGGTAAAGGCACGGTACTGGTCATAGGCAGGGAAGGCTGCGGCGAGTGCCTGCTCAATGCCGCCGATATCGTGGGTTCTGGTTTCGTCGAAGGTGGAGCCGAAGCTAATAACCACCAGAGCTTTTTTGCTATCCATTTATAGCACCTCTTCTTCTTAAATTAAATTATATTATAAAAATACTCTCCGCCCTGAAAAGCTGACGGAGAGTAAAAAGGTGTGAAAGAAATGAATTACTTGTTAATTAAATTATTTAGCTTTCAGAGCATTCCAAGAATCGTTTGCTCTTTCAACAAACAGTTTTTGTACTGCTGCGTTTTCGCCCAGGCCGTGGATATAGGTGTTAACCTTGAAGCCTTCAGCCTGCAGTTGAGATTTAAAGGAATCAGGCTCGTCACCGGCCATATCGTTATTAGCATGGTCGCCTGCAACCATCATCAGCGGCATCAGAGTTACGTTCTTAATGCCTTTAGCTTTCAGTTGCGGAGTAACGGTGTCCAGATGCGGCCAGCCTTCTACGGAGAAGATGTAAGCGTTGGTGTAGCCAAGCTCATTCAGACGGTCTTGCATTACTGCATAGTAAGCATTGGACGGATGCGGAGTACCATGAGCCATGATCAGAACAGCATCTTTTTTGCCGAGTTTCGGGAATTGAGTAGAAACTGCTTTCATGGTTTCGGTAATATCGTCAACTTGGCCTTCCTGACCTTGCCAGTACATCAGCGGAGTACCGAAGGTCATTTTCTTGAAGTCGTTTTTGTGCAGGTTATAAACTGCATCTTTGTATGCATATTCCATGCCCGGAATAATATCCAGAGAGGTCAGAGCAATACGGGTGTAACCTTCAGCTTTCAGTTGAGCCAGAGCTTGTTCAGGTGTCGGGATGGTGAGACCTTCATGAGCTTTGATACGGTCAATAATAATATGAGAGGTGAAAGCGGTAACTACTTTTACACCGGGATGAGCAGCTTTAATAGAGTTTACAGTTGCTTCAATAGTTTTAGCACGGCTGTCTTTAAAGGTGGTACCGAAGCTCATTACAACGATAGCGTCTTTGTCAGGCAGGTTTGCCAGAGCCGGATTAACATTGGTTTTTACGCCGATTTGGGATGCCATAAGCAGAGCCGGGGTAGCGTCTTTAACTTCGTCGTTCAGTTGGTATGCGGCATGGCTGGTAGCAGCAAAGCCTAAGAGGGCAGCACAAGTCATAGATGCAACAGCAAATTTTTTCAGACTTTTCATTTTGAAAGCACTCCTTTTGAATTCATAATCATCAAAAATATGTAGAAGGTTATTTTATAAACCTTACTTCTCTGTATTATATCACTTATAGTTGAGATGTCAACAAAAATAATAAGAATTGCTATTATGAAGTTATAATAAAAAACAGACTGCTGTTATCAGCAGTCTGTTGCAAAGTTATTTCTTAAAGATTTTTCTAAAGCAGTCCTTCAGAGAGCGTCCGAGCATACCATTCGCAGGATCATTTTCATATTCGCGGTCGCGGCTGTCGCTGAAGGAGGCCACAAGCGTACCGTCTTCCATATCATAGAAGTTGTAAATCAGGCTTAGCTGTGCATACGGGTGAAAGCTTTCCGGTACCCAGCGCTGACGGACAACGTCCTCCGTCCAGTAGTGGCGTTTACCGTCTTTGTCATAGTAGTAATGTGTTTCCTGAGTAGTGTAATCTTCAAAATGACCGGGAACACGAACAGTACGGTAGCCAAAATGATTGATGGTAACGCGTATTTCCAAATCTCTGGGCGCTAAATTTTTCTGGCTGGCTTTAACATTATGATATTCCGGCAGTGGCTTTTGTGTTTCGTCTGTAGCAATCAGCTTTTGTTTGCCTACAGCCTGCAAAATAGCGGCCAGTACTTTGGTTTCAGCGTTTTCATCAATCTTGAAGCGACGCGTCGGCTCTCCTTCAAGATTATCAATCTGGGTGATATGAATCTCTTTCACTGTACGCAGATTGTAGTCAGGATGCTTGTAGGGCTGATTAGCGAAGCAGGAAGCGCTGACGCAGAGTAGCATAATAAACGTAAGCAGGAACAGGGATAATTTTTTCATGGCAGACCTCCTAAAAGCTTCCTCAGGTTAATCCTTCAGCATATCCTTGATGCCGGCAAAGGTTTCCGGGCTGATGATATGCTCGATACGGCAGGCATCCTTTTCTGCAATTTCCTCGTCCACGCCCAGAATCTCGTTGATAAAACGGGTGAGGGTTACGTGACGGTCGTAGACAGCAGCGGCTTTTTTCTGACCATCCTTGGTAAGCAGGATGCGTCCGTCAGGCTCCATGATAATATAGTTATCACGTTTAAGAATGCTCATAGCGCGGCTGACGCTGGCTTTTGTAAAATTCATTTCCTCCGCAATGTCGATAGAACGTACGCTGCCATTGCGTTTGGTCAGAACTAAGATAGTTTCCAAGTAATTTTCTCCGGATTCCAGCAGTGACATTTTTATAACCTCCATCAGTATCAGATGTAATATTTCGATTACTACTATTTTAACACATTTAATTCTTAACGTCACTAGCAGAGATAGTGTATAATAAAAAACAAACAAAATAGTCAGATGAGTAAGCTGCGGCTATCTTAAATAGATGATCAGAAACGGAAAGAGGTAGTGATATGTTAAAATTTATGCAGGAAACACTTAGTGTATGGGAGCTTCTGCGACGGACAAAAAAGCCGATAGTGCTTTACGGAATGGGTAACGGAGCCGATAAAATTATTGACTGGTGCGAAGCAAACGAAGTGCAGGTTCAGGGCGTGTTTGCCAGTGACGAGTTCGTCCGCGGACAGCAGTTCCGCGGCTTTACGGTGGAACGCTATGATGCGCTGCGCGCACGTCTGGGCAATGACCTTTTGGTTGTTATTGCCTTTGCCAGCGAAAGACCGGAGGTGCTGGAGCGCTTTGCGCAGTTGGCTGCCGAGCAGGAGGTTGTGGCACCGCATCTGCCGCTTTTTGACGAGGAAGAAACTGTAAGCGCAGCCTGGCTGCAGCGTTACGAAGAGCAGTTGGCGTATGTTTACGACAGACTTGCGGATGAACAGTCGCGCAGAGTTTTTGCCGCTACGCTTAACTATAAGCTCAGCGGTAAGATAAGCTATCTTTTTGACTGCGAAACGCAGCGGGAGGAGGATATCAGAACGTTGCTTGCGCCGACAGCCGAAGAAATATATATGGATCTTGGTGCCTA
>NZ_FR892744.1 GCF_000434895.1 Phascolarctobacterium succinatutens CAG:287 | reverse complement strand
AATTTGGACGTATCCTACCATGTTCTTAAGGGCAGCAATGTGGCACGCGCAGTAGCTACTGGTCTCAGGACTGGCATTAAGGACGTTACCATCAAGGCTAAGAGCCTGAAGCTCAGCACTGATAGCACCGGCTTCAGGGCCCAGGGTGTTTATGCAACAGGCGGTAAGATTACCATTGATGCAGACACCACTATTTCTACATCTGCGCAGACAGAAAGCAATGGTATTTACAGTGGTAGCGGCGGTACTGTTACCATGAACGGCAATCTGGATATTCAAAAGGATAGCAATGCAGCTAATTACATTGCGCTGAAGTCTGACGATAATGGCGTTATCAACGTTAACATGAAGGACGGTAAGGCAGGTGCGGGAATTGTCAAGATTGATGGCGATGTCTACACCAAGTCTGCAGAAACCTATGATTATTGGGAGGAGGAAACAACTTCTACATCTTCTACCGTTAATCTGGCATTGCAGGGCAAAGACAGCAGCTGGAATGGCCGCAGCCTCTACGAAGTTACTTCCGGTGATGACTCAACCAGCTATGGTACCTTTAACCTGTGGTTGGCAGATGGTGCAACCTGGACAAACGAGAAGAACGGCAAAGAGGTTCCGAGCGGCTTTACTGGCAGCCATGTAACCAACTTTACCGGCGGCAGCGATGCAGCACACGCAGGCAACATCTTCCAAAACGATACTAAGAATA
>NZ_FR892743.1 GCF_000434895.1 Phascolarctobacterium succinatutens CAG:287 | reverse complement strand
TAGCAAAAACAGCTAAAATGCTCACAAGAGCGGTACATTTACGCCTACACCAAAAGCAAAACGCACCTGGCGCAAGCCTTACAGCATTTTGGCAAACCGTCTACCTCCTGTGATAAATTTACTATAACACATCGAACAGAATTTGACAAGTACTTTTTGCAAATAAGCCTTTATTATGCGCATTACAGCACCTATATTTAATATATGAAAACGCATTTGCAAACAGAATTAAAGTTATCAAAAAATTAGCGTAGCATTTACCGTGGGTGTTTCCTGCATGTGGAGTAGAGCGTCATGCAAAGCAAATTCACCGTGCGCCACGCCAAACATACGGAAGCAGAGGTGCGTGAGCTGGCGTCCAGATTGACAGTATAATAGCACATTAAACTAAAGGCGTTCTACCGAACTGCGGTAGAACGCCTTTACTATTCTGGTGCCATCTATGCTATAATAATATGTAAAAAAACCAACGTGAGGAGCGATTATCATGAAATACGTTGCCTGTTACGGCGATTCTCTGGTGCAGGGCTTTCCCTTCGGCCCACGTTATTCCTGGACCGCTCAGGTGGAAAAGCTGACGCAAATCAAAATGCTCAATTACGGCGTCTGCGGTGACTGCTGCGATGACATCATCTACCGTATGCGCCAGTACGCGCTGCCGGAATATGTGCAGCACGTCCTCTTCCTAGGCGGTGCCAACGATATTCTGCAGGGGCGCCGTATTGAGGACATCAGCCGCGATTACAAGCGTGTGCTGGAGTGGTGCAAAGAAAAGCACTACAGCCTGTGCGTAGTGCTGCCGTTTATCAGTACGGAGCAGGCGCTCAACCGTCAGCTGCTGAATCTGCGGCAGGAGGCAGAGCATATCTTCGGCGGCAAGGCCTTTCTGCTCGATTTGCAGCCTGCCATCGGCCTGGACGCCGGAGCAAGGTTCAAGGCCTACGTTGACGGCATTCACCCCAAATCCCAGACGTATGAGGCGATGGGGAATTACGCAGCGCCGCTGATCTGGAAGTGGCTGAAGGAAGAAAACGCAGATTAGAAAAAATTTTTAAAGGTGACAAGTAAAAATACTTGACAAGCATCGCTTTATGCTTTATACTTACATAGTCGACTAAATTTCGAGAGGGATAAAAATGTCAGCAGAAGAAATTTTTGCGCAGCGTATGCGCTTAGGCAGGCTCTTTGATATTTACGGCGGACTTCTGACAGCTAAGCAGAAGCAATGCCTGGGACTGTATTTCTATGACGACTTGTCTCTGAGTGAGATTTCGGAGGAGCTGGGCGTTTCGCGTCAGGCTGTCCACGACCTGCTCAAGCGTGTTGAGCAGCTGCTAGAACGATATGAAGCATCACTGAAGGTGCTGAGCCGCGAGGAGGAGCTGCATGCTAAGCTGCAGCAGGCAATAGATTTGCTGGCAACTCCGGAAGCTGCTAAAAAAGACGAGGCCGTGCAAATGCTGAAAGAGCTTTGCAGTGAAGGTAGGTAGATAGAATGGCATTTGAAAGTTTATCTGAAAGATTACAAAATGCATTAAAGATGTTCCGTGGCAACGGCAAGCTGACTGAGGAAGATTTAAAGGCTCCTATGCGCGAAGTGCGTATGGCGCTTTTGGAGGCCGACGTTAACTTCAAGGTTGTTAAGGACTTTGTAGCCAAGGTTAAAGAGCGCGCTGTTGGTGAAGCGATTGGCGAAGGCCTGAATCCGCATCAGCAGATTATCAAGATAGTTAATGAAGAGCTGATTGAGCTTTTGGGCGGTACCCAAAGCAAGCTCACTGTTGCTCCCAAACCGCCGACAGTTATCATGCTGGTTGGTCTGCAGGGCGCAGGTAAAACCACTACCGCCGGCAAGCTGGCCAACTACCTGAAGCGCAAGCACAAAAAACCGCTTCTGGTTGCAGGTGACGTTTACCGTCCTGCAGCTATTACCCAGCTGCAGGTTTTGGGCGAGCAGCTGAATGTGCCTGTATTTACTTTGGGCGACAAGGTTTCTCCTGTAGAGATTGCCCAAAAGGCTATGGAAAAAGCACATAGTCTGGCATGCGATACGGTAATCATCGATACCGCAGGCCGCTTACATATAAATGAAGAGCTGATGGAGGAGCTGCGCAACATTAAAGGCGCTGTTCATCCTCAGGAAATTCTGCTGGTTGTAGATGCTATGACCGGTCAGGACGCAGTAACCGTTGCCGAGAGCTTTGACAAGGAATTGGGCATTGACGGCCTGATTGTTACTAAGCTCGACGGCGATGCCCGCGGCGGTGCGGTGCTTTCCGTAAAGGCTGTTACCGGCAAGCCGGTTAAATTAATCGGTCTTGGCGAAAAGCTGGATGCTTTGGAGCCCTTCCATCCGGATCGTATGGCTTCCCGTATTCTGGGCATGGGCGATATCCTGACTCTGGTAGAAAAAATCCAGTCTACAACTGACCTCGCCAAGGCACTGGAGATGGAGAAAAAGCTGCGTAAGGATGAATTCACCTTAGAGCAGTTTTTGGACCAGATGCAGCAGGTTAAAAAGCTGGGTTCTCTGGAAACCATCTTAGGCTTAATCCCCGGCATGGGCGGCATCAGCCAAAAGCTGAAGGAAGCTAATGTGGACGAAAAGGAATTCGACCGCATTGAGGCAATTATCCGTTCCATGACCAAGAAGGAAAGACAAAAACCCGAAATCATCAACGGCAGCCGTCGTAAACGTATCGCTGCAGGCTGCGGCATGCGTGTACAGGATGTCAACAAGCTTCTGAAAAACTTCGAAGAAAGTAAGAAGATGATGAAGCGTATGCAGGGTATGGCAAAGTTTGCTTCCAAGGGCGGCTTCAAGCTGCCGTTTGGCAGATAATAAAGAAAGTTCCATGTTGTGAGATATTAATTTAAGGAGGTGAAAATCAACATGGCAGTTAAAATCCGTTTAAAACGTATGGGCGCTAAAAAAGCTCCTTTCTATCGTATTGTTGTTGCAGACGCTCGTTCTCCTCGTGATGGTCGTTTCATCGAATCCATCGGTTACTACGATTCCACCGTTCAACCGGCTAGCGTAAAAATCGATGCTGAGAAAGCTATCGACTGGATGAACAAAGGCGCTCAACCGACCGATACCGTTAAAAACCTGTTCAGCAAGGATGGTATCATGAAAAAATTTGCTGAAGCTAAAGCAGCAAAATAATTTGAGGGGGCGTGATCTACATGAAGGAATTGGTAGAAGTTATGGCCAAATCTCTTGTAAATGATCCCTCTGCAGTAGTAGTGGAGGAGGAGACCACCGGTACAACAACGGTGCTTCGCCTCCATGTTGCTTCTGAAGATATGGGTAAGGTTATTGGAAAACAGGGCCGTATCGCAAAAGCTATCAGAACTGTTATGAAAGCAGTAGCAACCCGTGAAAATGTGAAAGTCATTGTCGAAATTATTTGATTGAGGATGGTATATCGCTATGGATAAAATGATCGTTAGGGTTCCCGTCGCTGTTAAAGCAAAAGTTACTGAAGATTTAAAGTTGAAAATTGTTGGAGATCTCCAAAATACCATAAAGAATATGGAGCTTGATCTGGAGCAATTCGAGTTCCAGGCTAAAAAAGCATTGCATCAGGCTGCCAGCGATTTGAGCGTGCTTCCGGCTTTGCGCGAACAAATTGACATCGAAAGAAATAAGCGTACTGCTGCCAAACAAGAAGCAGAGGCTAAGCTGAAAAGAGCGGAAGCTCTGGAGCTGGGCGCTGAAATTGGTCATGGTACCCTGGAGCGTACTGTAGAAATTACCGTAGGCACCAATATCGATACCCTGATGGGCGCAGAAATCCTTACCGAAGATGGTAAGATTATCGCTTTCCGCGAATAATCCATGGAAAACCAAATAGTTATTGGCAAAATTGTCGCTCCGCACGGTGTGCGGGGCGATATTCGTATATTGCCGTTAACCGATAAGCCGGAACAATTTTTAGACCTGGATTATCTGCTGCTGCCGGACGGTCGCAAGCTGACCGTGAAAGCAGCACGCTTTCATAAAAGAATGGTGCTGGTGACTACTGCCGAAATCAAAAGCATGAACGAGTCCGAGCTGCTGCGCGGTATGGAGGTAAGCATTAACGCTGAGGACCTGCCGGAGCTGGAGGAAGGACGCTTTTATGTTGCCGACCTCATCGGCCTGCCTGTTTATGACGAGCAGGGCGAGCAAATCGGCACCTTTAAGGACGCACTGAGCACAGGCAGCAATGATGTTTATGTTATCGCTGTCCCCGGACAGAAGGATTACCTGCTGCCGGCACTGAAGAAATATGTCAAGGAAATCAATCTGGCAGAAAAGCGCATTGTCGTGGAGCTGCCGGAATGGGTTGAGGCAGAATGAAGTTTTTATTTGTAACCTTATTTCCCGAACAGATTGAGCAGGCCGCAAGCCACAGCATTTTGCAGCGCGCTGCCTCCAAGGGCCTGATTGAGGTGAGCTGCATCAATCCGCGTGATTTTACGCATGACGTGCATCGCACGGTGGATGATTCTCCCTTCGGCGGTGGTGCCGGCATGGTGCTGAAGCCGGAGCCGATGGTGGCTGCTATCCGCAAGGCGAAGGAGCAGCTGCCCAACGCCCGTGTTATTGCGATGTGCCCGGGTGGACGCACGCTCAAACAGAGCATCGTCGAGGAATATGCCCACAGCGGACAGGATTTCATCTTCGTCTGCGGTCATTATGAGGGCTTTGACGAGCGCATCTTCCATTGGGTTGATGAAAAGCTGTCTATCGGCGATTACGTGCTCACCGGTGGCGAAATGCCTGCTATTATTGTGATGGATGCAATTTCCCGCTTTATTCCCGGCGTATTGGGCAAGATTGAAAGTGCGGAGGAGGATTCCTTCAGCACCGGCCTTCTGGAATACCCGCAGTACACGCGTCCGGTGAACTTTGAGGGCATGGAGGTGCCTGAGGTGCTGCGCAGCGGCAACCATGCGCTGATTAACAGCTGGCGCCTGAAGCAGTCGCTCAAGGCAACGCTTGCTCTGCGTCCCGACCTTTTGAGTGCGGAGCAGAAGGAGCTTTTGACAGGCCGCTTGCCCTATAAAATGAAAAAATCGGAGCGCCGCTTCTATGAGGAGCTGCGTGCCGAAATAGCTGCCGAGCAGGAAAAACGCGCAAGCGCCGAGGTGAAGGAGGATGAGGCGAATGGCTGATTTATATGTTGGCCTGGTCCATTATCCTATCTACAACAAGCGCATGAACGTTATCGCCGGCGCGGTGACTAACTTTGATATCCACGATATCTCGCGTACCTGCCGCACTTATAACGTGCAGGGCTATTACATCATCCACCCGCTGGAGGTCCAGAAGCAGATTATCGACAAGATACTTTCCTACTGGCAGGAGGGCTATGGCAAGGTGTATAACCCCGACCGTGCCGACGCGCTGAGCCGCGTGCTGTGGCAGCCTGATATCGCAAGTGCGGTGCAGACGATAGCAGAGCGCACAGGCAAGCAGCCTTACGTTGTCACTACGGACGCACGCATTTATCCCAACACCGTTTCCTACAGCTTTATGCGCAAGCAGCTGCAGGAGGGTGACAGACCAGTGCTGCTTTTGTTCGGCACAGGCTTTGGCATCGAGACGGAAACTATGGCCAAATTTGATTATATTCTGGAGCCTGTTTACGGCCCGTGTGACTATAATCATCTTTGCGTGCGCAGTGCCGCAGCCATTATTCTGGACAGGCTTGCAGGCGAGGCCTGGTGGGAAAAAAATTAAAGAAAAATGCAAGAAATTATACACTTTTCTCTTGCATTAATTGTTTGTCTATGATACAATTTACGTTGTGTAATACGGACGGTCCGCTGTGGAGTTCGCACATGAACGTCTATGATTTAGGAGGAAACTATGAACATTATTGAAGTACTGGAACAAGAACAACTTCGTTCCGACATCCCTGAGTTTAAAGCAGGCGACACCGTTAAAGTTTATTGCAAAATCGTCGAGGGTACCCGCGAGCGCGTTCAGCTGTTTGAAGGCGTTGTAATTTCCCGCAGTGGCTCCGGCGTTCGTGAAAACTTCACCGTTCGTCGTATTTCTTACGGCATTGGCGTAGAAAGAACTTTCCCGGTTCACAGCCCGCGTATTGAGAAAATCGTTGTAGCACGCGTTGGTATCGTTCGCCGTGCTAAACTGTATTATCTGCGCAAACTGACTGGTAAAGCTGCTCGTATCAGAGAAAAACGCTAATCAATCTTTGTTTATAGTAAAAGGGACTATAAACAAAAACCGCTAAACCCTAGTATTCATGGGGTTTGGCGGTTCTTTTTTTATCGAATGAGTTCAAAATGAGTTCCAAAAATTAAAATTCGCTATTTTGGGGCAAGTTATCCACAGTTAAGCTCTCTAATTTGTCGACAGCCTTTCTATTAGCTTCAGGCATCATGTGAGCATAAAATTTAAAGGTTGTATTTGTATCTGCGTGACCAATCTGTTCAGCGACTGCCAAAATATCTCCGGTAGTTGCGTAAAGCATGGAAGCATAGCTGTGCCGGAGAATATGAGGGCTGATTCTTGGCAAGCCTAACTTAATGCAGTGATAGCGCATATATGTTCTGATAGCCGTCGGCTTTATGCCGTCAAAGATATAATCTTCGGCTTTGACCTTGTAAAGGGTGCTTATGTAGTCCATGATTTGATGATAGAGGTATTTCGGTATCTCAACATCACGAACGGAGCTTCTTGTCTTGGTTGTGCTGATGACGTATTCGTCTTTATTGTTTATCCTCATGAGTGATTTGTCAACGTGAATTTTATATGGAGATATATCCTCGATTTTTAGTGCCAAAACTTCACCTATTCGCAAGCCTGCCCAAAAGATGATATTGAATAGCACCCTATGCGAAGCTATCTCAATATCATCATAGAAAACTTTATACTGTTCAACTGTCCATAACTTTGCACGTGTATCGTTGGAATATGGCTTTACCCTGTCGGTTAGAGTGACAGGGTTATTTTTTGTCCCGAAGTTTCTTTTTGAGAATTCAAATACCTGGTTCAGCTCTGAGCGAATGCGGTTTAGCAGTCTGCTTGAAAGACGTTCTTTTTCTGATTTCTCATTTTGAAGTGCAAGCCAACGCATAACTTGAAGCGGAGTAACTTTATCGACGTTCATATTTTCGAAGAAGGGGAGAACGTAATATTCCAATGCCTGGATTTTCCCGTCAACTGTCGATTGCTTTAATTCTCCTAGCTTTAGTTTGCTGTCCAGCTCTTCCCGGTATGCTGCAATAACTTCACTGAATTTCGGATCATGCGTATGAGTTTTGTTTCTCATATCGCTTTCGTATTTTTCAGCATCGCGCTTTTTGTCAAAACCTCTTTTTGTTGTATGTTTGCGTACGCCTTGCCAATCCTTATACCAAAAAGCACAGTCCCATTTTCCTGTTTTCAGATTTTTTGTTACTGTCATGTTCTGCAGCTCCTTTCATGTAAATTTTTGCCAAAAACGCTAAAAATTCTCTTTAGTATTTAGCTTATAAGCGACTTTTCAAGGCTTCTGCTTATATTTATATTAGTAAAAATTAAATGCTCATATAAGCTAAATATGAAGCTCTGATAAGATTTTTAATCTATAAAAATAGTAATATAAACTGTATAAAAACGCTGGCTTGAAAAGCAACCTGGGATTTTATGTTCAGACTGTTTTTCAAGCCTTTTTTATTTCAAAAAGCACAAAAGCAGGCTTTACGCCTGCTAGTGATTTTTTTTAACAGGCTAGGGGAATAGTCTGTTACTTTAAATTGAATTGGTGAATTAATTCTGCCTTATTATTTTCAAAAATTATACTAACCCTGGAATCATTAAGCTCCCATTCCCATGTATTAAGGGTGTGAAGTCCGTAGCTAAGCTGAGATGAACTTGAGCTTTTTAAAACGCCGGGCATCTTGAATGTTTCAGCAACTTTCTGATATGTATCTCCCTTATGGATTTTTTGGAAGTTGGCTAATGTTAATTCATAAGTGCCTTTCCCGGTAGTGATTTTAGAATATTCGTTGTCATATTCTAATTTAGTGTTAAACAAGCTCATTGTTACGTTTGCGAAATCTTGCTGCCAGTTTTGCTCTTTTAGATTCTGCTTATCGTTGAGCATTATTAGCAAATTTAAAAATTCTAGCGAGTTTTTATCTTGCTGCTGAATCAGCTCCGCAAGATGTTTGTTTTTGTCTTGAACTTTTTCAGCTTGAATTTTTTTGTATGCATCTTCTAATTTCGGCTTGTATTCTTCTGCTAGTTTAGCTGCTTCTGCATCCTTTTTATCTTCCGGTAATTCGTTATGAATTTTTTTCAATTTAGGAACAAAATTATCGTTCCAAATCACTCTTGTAGCCAGCGTGTGGTCTTTATGCAACCGTTCTGCTTCTTCTTTAGCTGAAGGACCACCGCAGGCAACAGTGAGCAAACAAAGTGCTAACAGCATGAATACTGTGAATTTTTTCATTGTATAACCTCTTTTCTGTACACGAAAAAGAGGACGGACATATGCGCCCTCTTATCGCTGTAGTTCTTCTACAAAATGGCTCCCTAAAGAGAATCCCCCTAACATCAAGTTGAATCATTAAGTCCGCATTTTACAGTTTCAGCTTGCTTTTTTTGCAACCAGTTGGTTGGCAATTTCTATGCAGAGTAGCAGGAAATACACATGCTCTGTTGGTAATTGTCGAATCAGCTGTGCATACTCGTTAGTGGTATGACATCGACTTCGTTTTAACCTCCCTCCTTTAGATTGCAAGGTATTATGCCATGCTGGCGAAGGGGAAGTCAGGCCTTGCCTTTGCCTTGCAATAGCCCTTTTATAATTTGCTCGATAGCCATCTTTTGGGTGTCATCGAGCTTCTGAATCTGTTTAGCAATCTCAATAGCTTGTTCATCGAGAAGCTGGGCGTTGAGCTGCTGCTTTACTGCTTCAGTGTCTATGCCGAGGTCATGAGCTTGCTGCTCCGTTATACCTAAAGCATATTCAGTGTCATCATAAAAATATGCAACCGGAACATTAAAGTAGTTAGCGATAGCTTGAATGGTTTTGGCTTGTGGTGTGTATTTGCCTTGCTTCCAATAAGTTAAGCTAGGTGCACTAATGCCTGTTTCTTTTGCTAATTTTGAAGCACTGATGCCGTGTTGCTTTAGCAGTAATGCAAGTTTTTCGTACATGTAAAACTCTCCAAAAAATCCTAAAAAATTTCATTAAACTACTTTACAAAAGTGCTTTAAAGTAGTATAATAATTATAGTAAGTTAATGCTTAGATTAAAGCACTTTAAATCAGTGCTAGTGTTAAATTACTTTAATATAATTCTATCACAGTAGATTATTTTATGCAAGGAAAGGAGCGAAAAATGTATAGTAAATTCGAGAAATTGATGCTCGAAAAGGGTTTGTCGGCTAATAGGATTGCTAAAGAGGCAGGAATTAACGCTCCGTCGCTTACCTATTGGAAACAAGGCAAATATACTCCGAGTTTAAAGACATTGCAAAAACTTGCCGAATACTTCGGCGTCAGCGTTGATTACTTTTTGGAAGCGTAAAGGAGAAAAGAAGAGATGTATAAATGTAAAGACTGGGTAGTTGTTTTTCAAAACTTGGAAACTGGCAAGGTAAAACTTGATACGTTTACTGAGAAAAATGAAACTGAAGCATGTAAATGCTTCCGGGCTTGCTATCGTCATGAAAATTACAAAATCTTGACGGTTGTAGAAAAGCCGGAAATTGCTACAAAGGAGTGAAAAAGATGAAAAAGGTATTGCAAATCTGTGTATGCATTATCTTTGTATGGTGTTGCTTAAGCTTGATTGGCGGATTTTCGGACAGCCAGGTGCAAAGGCATACAATTACGCACATTGTACAAGAAGGCGAAACCATGTATGGAATCGCTGACAAGTATTTCCTGCTCAACAAAACGAGAATTTGTTTTGACGAGTTTTGGTACAACGTATCCGAAGATAATAAGCACCTGACCGCCAACCGCCGTTATCTCCAGCCTGGAGATGTAGTCACTGTTAATTACTACACAGTGAAAGAACAATGATAGCAGGGCATAAAGCCTTCTCGCTATACATTAATTGTAACAGAAAGACTAACTATAAAAAGTCAAGAGGTGGGTAAGAAAAAATTTCCGTATAGGTAGTTGTATTTTATGCAACA
>NZ_FR892742.1 GCF_000434895.1 Phascolarctobacterium succinatutens CAG:287 | reverse complement strand
ATCGCGTCGACTTGTATATAATACCATGTGACCTACATTATGTCAACACCTTTTTTGTTACTTTTTTAACATTTTTTCGTGATACACGTGGCTCAGTATTCAAATGAAGTATCATGTATACACGCTTTAAAGCACCTAAAATTTCTTCAAAAAATCTCAAAAAAAGTTAAAATTTCTACCGAAAAACGGCAAAATCTGCGTAAATTTCTCCAAAAAAATCGAGCTGACGCAAGAATTTTTTCTCTCGTCAGCTCTTTTTTATTGCACTAATACCATTCTATTTTACTTCAATCGGCAGCTTAATCAGCTTCTGCTGCTCGCCGCTATTATCCAGCATCACAAAAATTTCTTCTGCATTACCGGTTTCCCAATCAGCTTTAAACAATTCAATCGGATACAGCTTATGAATTTGGCGCCAGCTGCTAAATTTATATGCAGGAATATATCGGCGCACCTTTTCCTCATCACGCCAAAAAGCAGAAACTGCATCAAAAATTTCCTCTGTCTGCCATTTCAGCCACTCCGGACGCCATTGCGGTATCTCGCAGAACACGTCAAAACGCAGAATCTCCAGCAATTCCGTTTGCTGCTCTACATAATTTTCTTCTATAAACTGCTTTAAAATAGCTGCTACACCCTTGGCGTTATGTGTCTGCGGATAGAAGCCTGCCTTCACCCACCACTGCGTCAGCTGTCTGTAAAAGCCAAAGGCATTCATGCCGGAAGCACGCAGCAATGCCCTCAGCGTATATTTAAAGCCACCGCTGTTGGCCGTCTGGTCCAGAATATTATCTAAGTGTTTCAAATACAGCATATCCTCATATGGCATATACTTAGTCGCCAAAATCTCATAAGGCGGTTCGTCCATATAACGCAAATCATGCTGCTCTGTTTCACGACGCA
>NZ_FR892741.1 GCF_000434895.1 Phascolarctobacterium succinatutens CAG:287 | reverse complement strand
CCAGTATTGGGGGTACATATCACAATTGCTGACGGCTGTTATTACTGTCTTGTTTTTGCTTACTCATTGCCTACAAAAACGCGACAATACTTTACTTAAATTTAACATAAAATTTACTAAACTGCAAGATAATTCCCGAAAGTCACACAGTTTTTTTGAGATTAGCAAGCATTGATGTTGTGTAGCCTGTTCCAGTGAAGTGCATTGTTATCTTAAGAATATCTCTAGGCATTTTTGCAGCAAAAAAATACCGGCAGTCAAACTGCCGGTGCAGGAGCGTTTTAAACAATCGGAGTAACGTTGAGCGCCATGAGGCCATGCTTGCCGCGCGTCAGATGATAGGAAACACGCTGGCCCTCCTCCAGGCAGCGATAGCCGTTCAGGTGGATGGCAGAAAAATGCACGAAAATCTCCTGGCCATTGCCTGCTGTGATAAAACCATATCCTTTATTGTTATTAAACCATTTTACTGTACCAATACTAAGCATAAGCGAGCACCTTCTTTTATAAATATTATTCTAACAGCTGTTGTAAGAGATTATAGCACATAACATGACAGAATACAAGTAATATTCAGAAAATTAAAAATAAAAAATTAGAGTAAGAAAAATTCTTACTCTAAGATGCTCCATTTGTCAAAGATATGCAGATTATTGCTGTAAAGCTGTATCCAGCGGCCAACGAGAAGAGCAGCGGCAATTGTGCCTAAGCCAACGCCACGCATGACGCCGAAGTGCATAAAGGAAATTGCCAGGCTGATAGCGACCAGCGTACAGTCGAAGCAGTTTTTGATGATGCTGAATTTAATTTTGCTGACGAAGGCGATAACCAGGACGATGCCCTCGCCGGCAGCAACAAAAATTTTAGCGCGGATGCAGAGAAAAACACCGAAGGCAAGGATGATGGTACTCAGTATGCAGTCAAACCATTGCCAGAACAACGTATCAGGTACTACCCAGTCCAGCAGGCTTATTGAAAAATCTATGCAGTAGCCGAAGGCGAGCAGTGTTGCCAACTGGCCCAACAGCTTACGCCAGTAAAATTGCCGCAGCAGGATGGGCTGGGCGATGATAAAAAGTAAATTCATGACGATGGTTATTTCACCTATGCTCCAGGGCATGAACATACTCATAACCCATGGTACGCTGGAAATAGGTGAAGTACCTAAATCGGCCTTACAGGAAAGAGCGATGCCGATGGTCATGGTAAAGATACCGACGAGAAACATGCAGCAGCGCTGCGGAAAATATTGCTTGTGCAAGCTAAGAACCCCTTTGAAAAAAATAAAAGACGCTTATGTACAGCAATTAATGCCAGACAAGAGCGTTTTTAATATTATACCATTTTTATATGAAATGCGCAAGGCTGAGCTTTGTAAGGCGTAAAGCCTTTGCTTTTCAGCGGTTGATGTAGTACAATAATATATTGAAGAAATATATCCATAAAGGAGGATAACCTGTGATTCGTAAAACATCTGCCATGGTTGAGGCCGGTATTTTAGCTGCCGTTGCCATCGTTATGGCTTTAATAAGTATGTATGTGCCTGTGCTTGGTGCTTTTGTTAATTTAGTCTGGCCCTTACCGATAGTCATCTGTGGCTGCCGTCATGGACTGAAGTGGAGCATTATGACGCTGTTGGTTGCTACAGTGATTATCGCGATGATTATCAGCCCGATTAATGCCTTTTTCCTGGCGGCCATTTTTGGCCTTTTGGGCCTGATTTTGGGCGAGTGTATGCGACGTCATCTGCCGCCGATGAAAATGATGCTTTATGGCAGTGTTGGCGCAATAATTGCGCTGGTCCTGAACATTGTGCTGAGCTTCTGGGTACTGGGCATTGACCCGATTGAGATGATGTTCAGCTCCTTCCACCAAAGTCTGGAGCAGCTGACAGTTTATTGTCGCGAGCATGGTATGAGCGAGGCTGATATCAAAAAGACTGTCGACGGTTATGCTGAAATGCTGCGCATGATGCGCATTATCATGCCGGGTGCTTTCTTTATGTGTGCGCCTTTGATGGCCTTTGTAAACTACATGGCTGCCAAAAAGATTTTGACGAAGCTGGGCGAAAGCTTTCAAGCCTTCCCACCGTTTACAATGCTGCAGGTTCCCGGTTGGATTTTGTGGCCCTATGCTGCTTCTCTGTTTGCAGTAACCTATTATTATCAGCATGACCAGGCCAGCTGGATGTATACGGTTTCTGTCAATGTGCAGACTGTCTGCAGCTTTGTGCTGGTTTTGCAGGGCATCGTGCTGCTGTACTGGTTTGTCGAAACTAAGCATAAGCCGCGTTGGTGGGCTAATATCGGTGTAGCGTTGCTCTTTATTGTACCTATCTTTACGCAGATTATGGTCTACGTAGGTGCCTTTGATATTGTTATGGATTTCAGGAAAATCCGTCCTGCAAGCAGATTCAGAAAACAAAATTAAAGTTCGGCCGCCTGTGCCGGATTTGAGGTGAAAATAATGTTCAGTAGGTTTAACCGGAATATGAATTCCAAAGCGGATACTAATATTTATTTGCTGATAATTGTGCTGCTGGCAGTATTGGTCTGCTATTTGCAGCCTAAGCTGATTATTCCGGCGCTGATTATTTTTGGTATTATCTACTATTTCAGCCGCCAGAACCTTATCAACAGGGAAATCTTTTTCAGCAGCTATCTGGATAATATTATCCGCAATATTGAACGTACCAACCATTTTGCGGTGCGCAAGCTGGATGTAGGTATTGCTGTTTTTTCTAAGGATGGCAAGCTGCAATGGAAAAATGAATTATTTGCCTCCTGGACCGGAAAAAGCAATCTGGAGGGCAAAAAGCCGGAGGAGATTCTGCCGTTGGCGCAGAATGCCTTTGAGCTGATGCGCGTGCGTGATGGTGAGCAGGTTATCCAATTTGAGGATCACTATTACCGTATGCGCTATTACAGTGTAGAGACGCAGGAGCATCATAACAAAAAGGAAGATACCTCCAGCGGTCTGATGCTGTTTTTAACAGATATTACAGATTATGAGCTGTTGCGCCAGAAATGCAGCAATGATAAGCTGTGCCTGGCCTATGTGCGCTTTGATAACTATGAAGAGGTTATGCGTGGTTTGAGTGAAACCAATATGGCTAACTTAAATGGCGAAATCAATGAGCTGCTGACGAAGTGGGCTGCCTCCAAGCAGGGCTTTATATGCCGCATGAATAAGGAAAGCAGCTTGATGGGCTTTTACCAATCTGCCGTTATGGATATGATGGAAGATAAGTTCATGATTCTTGATAAGGTGCGCGAAATCCGCAGCGGCAATAAAATACCGCCGACCGTAAGCATTGGTGTAGCCTGCGACGGCGTTACGCTGGAGGAGCTTATCGGCAACGCCAACAAAAGCTTGTATTTGGCATTGGGACGCGGCGGCGACCAGGCTGTTGTTATGAAGGATAAGAATACGCAGTTCTTTGGCGGCACGAGCAGTGTTGGTGCCAAAAGTACGCGTGTGCGTGCCCGTATTGTGGCGCAGACGATTCATGAGCAGATGCTGCAGGCTGACCGTATTTTTGTTATGGGACACGTGAACGAGGATTATGATGCCATCGGTGCTACCATTGGTATGGCCAAGCTGGGACTGTCGCTAGGCAAGGAAACATTTATTGTCAGCAGCGAGCATAATGCCTATTATAAGCGTATTACCGAAGTGCTGGATAACGAGAACATCATTCTTTCGGCTAACGAGACCAAGTATATAGATATAATGTATAGTGGCGCAGATGCTTTACCGCTGATTACCAATAAGAGCCTTTTGGTTATTGTCGACCATCACCGTGAGGTGCTTTCGGCCAGCAAGGCTGTGCTGCAGGCAGCCAAGAACCGCATTATTATTGACCATCATCGTCGTGCCGAGGATATTATCGGTGATACAACACTGCTGTATCTGGAGCCCTCCAGCTCGTCTACCAGTGAGCTGGTAACGGAGCTGATTGGTTATTTTGATGACAGACTGGATATTACCCCGGCGGAGGCAACTGCCTTGTATGCAGGTATTGTCCTGGATACGAAAAACTTTAATGTGCAGACAGGCGAGCGAACCTTTGAGGCTGCCGCTCTGCTGCGCCGCTGCGGTGCCAACCCGAATCTGATACGCCAGCTGTTTAAGGATGACTTGAGCTTTGTACAGCAGAAGGCTAAGCTGATAGCTGGAGCTAAAATGCCGATACCCGGTTTATCTATTGCAATTATGCGTAATGCAGATAATGATACTATGTCTTCCGTGCTTGCCGCGCAGACAGCGGATACTCTGATTACCATTGAGAGTGTAGCTGTAGGCATGGCAATTGTTGAATATAAAGATGGTTCCCTGAGCATAAGTGCCCGCAGTGACGGCAGCGTCAATGTGCAGGTAATTATGGAAGAGCTGGGCGGCGGCGGTCATCAGACGGTGGCCGGTGTGCAGCTGGCAAATAAACGTGCCAGGGATGTAGAAGCGCAGATTATTGCGCTGACTAAAAAACAGTTAGAGGAGTGTCGAACAGATGAAAGTAATTCTTTTACAAGATGTTAAAAGCTTAGGCAAAAAAGGTGAAATTGTAGAAACTGCTGAAGGCTATGGCCGTAACTACCTGTTGCCGCGTAAATTGGCTAAGGAAGCTACCGCAGCTAACCTCAACCAGGCAAAACAGGATCAGGCAACCGCTAAGCATCGTGCAGCTCAGGCTAAGGATGAGGCTGTTGTTCTGGGCGCGCAGGTAGAAAAGGTTGTAGTAACCATGAAGGTACGCGTGGGCGAAAACGGTAAAATGTTTGGCTCCGTAACCTCCAAGGACGTTGCCGAAGCTTTGATTAAGCAAACCGGTCTGAACATTGACCGTCGTAAAATCGAGCTGAAATCCGCAGTTAAAGGCTTAGGCGAATACACCGCTGTTGCTAAGCTGCATACCGATGTAACTGCTACCTTCAAGGTTATGGTAGTTGCCGAATAATTTCAGAACGAAGCTGATGCATGTGGCAGTCGCCGGTGGCGGCTGCCGCTTTTTCTTGTGAGCCCTGTTACCTTCCACTCTTGACGGCTGCAAGGGCATGATGCTGCCCTGGCTGGCGGTAGCTGGGAAAAATTAACTTTTCCTAAGTAATTTATATCACAGGTACTTCCGTTTTTGATTATTTAGGTGTAAAATATTTGCTGTTCCGCAATTGTTTTTGAATACTTGCGGAATATATGAGAATACAGGTCAAAAGATGATTTTGACCGACGAGAGATTAAAAAAAACTAAGCTAATCTGCAATGAGAATTATGAGAGAATGAGAGGGATGCAGATGGAAGTAGCAGGCTTTTTGGCCTTAGGTATTTTAGTTGGCTTATTGGGGGCGCTTTTAGGCATTGGCGGCGGTATGGTGATTGTACCGCTTCTGGTTTTTGCTTGGGATTATGAGCCGCAGCTGGCCATCGGCACTTCGGTGCTGGTGGTATTGCTGAATGCTGTTTCGGGGACTTGGGGGTATATCAGGCAGAAGAAGGTTTGCGTAGATGCGGCCTTGAAATTTGCCGTGGCTACCGTTCCCGGTGCATTTTTAGGCAGCTATGCCGCAGAATATCTGCAGGGCAGGCTTTTTTATCTGGTGTTTGGCGCTTTCTTTGTGCTGGCAGCGATAAATATGTATCGTAAGGCCAATAAGGAGGCGGCGGGTAAGACGGCCGGCGAGGTGCCGGAAGTCTATAACTGGAAGCTGGGCGTTCTTTGCAGCGTCGGTGTGGGTTTTTTAGCCAGCATTTTGGGCATAGGCGGCGGTATCGTCCACGTTCCCTTTATGGTTTATGTACTGAATTTCCCGGTGCACGTGGCCATTGCTACTTCTACCTGCATTTTGGCAGTTTCCTCGCTTGCAGGCTTAGTTTCGCATGCTATGCTGGGGCATATTGTGTGGACCAGCGGTCTGGCGATTGGTGCGGGTGCCTTTGTCGGTGCTCAGGGCGGTGTAGCCTTGGCGCAAAGGCTGCAGTCCGGCATTTTGATGAAGCTGGCGAGTGTACTGGTGCTGATTACCGGCATTAAATTTTTGATGAATGCTCTATAAAGTGCAGTATGTTTATAATTAAATATAGTGCAGTAATAAGAGTTCAGTTTTGCATAAAAATGTGAGACCAGATGCAAAAGTAATGGCATCCGGCAGTTGTAAAATGCTATTGCCGTTGTTATGAAGAAGGAAGATATGTAAATGCAGTATTGAACTTGCTGAAGATACGCAAAAGCAGTCGCCATCATCGTTGATGATAAAGCGACTGCTTTTTTTGCTGTCTGCTGCAACGCTTCAGGCGTTGCTTAGCATGATGTTGGTGTAAGCTGTGAAAATACCGATATTAAAACTGAACATAGTAAATTGACGAGAAATGAATATACTAATAAGCTCAGATATAGGTATAATACTACACATAACCTATTATTTGCATATATATTGGAGGTATTCACAATGAACGAACGTTATAAATTAAATGCACAGCTGGCACAGATGTTAAAGGGCGGCGTAATTATGGATGTTACGACACCGGAACAGGCGCGTATTGCGGAGGCAGCAGGTGCCTGCGCTGTTATGGCACTGGAGAAGATTCCTGCCGATATCCGTGCGGCAGGCGGCGTAGCACGCATGAGCGACCCGAAGCTGATTAAGGAAATTCAAAACGCAGTTTCTATTCCTGTTATGGCAAAGGTGCGCATCGGTCATTTTGTAGAAGCGCAGATCCTGGAGGCTCTGGAGATTGACTATATCGACGAGAGCGAAGTGCTTTCTCCGGCTGATGATGTTTACCATATCGATAAAACTAAGTTTAACGTACCGTTTGTCTGCGGTGCCAAGGATTTGGGCGAAGCATTGCGCCGTATTAACGAGGGTGCATCCATGATCCGTACCAAAGGCGAGCCCGGTACCGGTGATGTAGTGCAGGCAGTACGTCATATGCGCAAAATGAATCAGCAGATTGCGCAAATCGCTGCGATGGAAGAAAACGAACTGTTCAACGCTGCCAATGAGCTGCAGGTACCGTATGATCTGGTAGTTTATGTACACGAGCATAAACGTTTGCCGGTAGTAAATTTTGCAGCAGGCGGCGTAGCAACTCCGGCGGATGCAGCACTGATGATGCAGCTGGGTGCCGAGGGCGTATTCGTAGGCTCCGGTATTTTCAAATCCGGCGACCCGGCAAAGCGTGCGCAGGCCATTGTTAAAGCAGTAACCAACTTCAACGATGCCAAGATGCTGGCAGAGCTGTCCGAGGATTTGGGCGAAGCTATGGTAGGCATCAACGAGCAGGAAATTCAGCTGCTGATGGCGGAGCGTGGTAAATAATGAGAATCGGCGTTTTAGCACTGCAGGGTGCGTTTATTGAGCACGTGCAGGCCTTACGTCAGCTGGGTGCGGAAGCTGTAGAGCTGCGTCAGCTGCCGGATTTGGAGCAGCCCTTGGACGGTATCGTCCTGCCGGGCGGCGAAAGTACGGTGCAGGGCAAGCTGCTGCATGAGCTTGGTATGTTTGCACCGCTGCAGAAAAAAATAGCGCAGGGCTTGCCGGTGCTGGCAACCTGCGCAGGTATGATTCTGTTGGCGAAAAAGCTGACGAACGACAGTAAGGTGCATTTGGCAACCATGCCGATTACCGTGAAGCGTAATGCCTACGGCAGACAGCTGGGCAGCTTTTATACCGAGGCTGAATTCGGCAAGCTGGGCAAGGTACCGATGACCTTCATCCGTGCGCCTTATATTGACAGCGTGGGTGAAGGCGTAGAGGTGCTTGCTGCAGTGGATGAGCATATTGTGGCGGCACAGTACGGCAAGCAGCTGGCGCTGGCCTTTCATCCGGAGCTGGACGTAGCCAAAAGCACGGCAATCCACGAATATTTTGTCAGCCTGTGCGCTGCAAAATAATTACAGCTTCAGATAAGGCTTTAGCACGGTAAACAGAGTGTCTAAGGCCGGATACAGCTTATCATCCGCCAGACCGGTGTAATTCATCAGCAGGGTGTGCGAGCTGTCACCGACCTTTTCATGATAATAGTCCGAAAGAAATTTAATCTGAATGCCCTTGGCAGCAGCAGCCTGCACAAGCTGGGAATCCTTGGCGTCGGTAGCCAGATGCAGCAGAAAATGCAGACCGCTGTCCTCGCCTTCTACTGTAAGTGCGGGAGCAACGTCGGACTGCGTGAGATACTGCAGCAGACGGTCGCGCTTACTGCGGTAGTAGGTGCGCATTCTGTTGATGTGGCGTTCAAAATAACCGTCCTCGATAAATTTAGCGAGCGTAAACTGCTCAAAATTAGATACAGTACAGGAATAAAAGCCCAGCTTGTCATAAAACAGCGATGCCAGGTGCGGTGGCAGCAGCATGTAGCTGATACGGAAGGTTGGTGCCAGTGTTTTGGAAAAGGTGTTGATATAGATAACCTTTTCCTCGGTATCAATGCTTTGCAATGGCGGAATAGGCTTGCCGAACAGGCGGAATTCGCAGTCGTAATCATCTTCGATGATATAACGGCTGCTTTTTTTTGCTGCCCAGCGCAGCAATTCGTAGCGACGGCTGACGGGCATAACAATACCGGTAGGGAACTGGTGCGAAGGGCTGATATGCAGAATATCGGCGCCGCTGTTTTCCAAAACGTCGGCGCGGATGCCCTGGGCATCCATCGGCAGATAACGGCAGAAAACATCGTTGGCCTGATAAGCTGCTGCCAGCTGCGGGTAGCCGGGGTTTTCCAGTGCGTAGACGTGACTGCGTCCCAAAAGCTGCACGATGAGGTTATACAGCGTCTGCGTGCCTGCGCCGATGATAATCTGCTCGGGTGCAACGTTCAGACCTCGGAACTGGTAAAGATGTCGGGCGAGCGCCTGACGCAGCGGCAAAACGCCGCCGGCGCTGGTGTCGCTGATGAGGGCGTGTTCGTCCGCAGTTGTGAGAGTGTTGCGCAAAAGGCGCGCCCAGATGTTATAGGGAAAGGTGTCCGGCGGTACGCTGCTTTTGGCGAAGCTGACGCTTTGCGCCGCTGCTTGTGTTTTGAGTGACGGCGCTGCTTTGCGTTCTGCTTTTTGCGGCAGAGGCTGCTGCTCAATGCGCGCTACATAGTAACCGCGCTTGGGCTGCGAATAGATATAGCCTTCGACAACGAGCTGGGTGTAGGCATTTTCCACGGTGATGAGGCTGATGCCTAAATTTTTGGCCAGCATGCGCTTGGAGGGCAGCTTTTCCTCGGCATGCAGGACACCGTTGGTAATATCATTTTTGATGCATTTGTAAAGGTGGGTGTACATGCTCTCACCCTGTAAATTGGCAAAGCTGTAGGTTAGCATAGCTTGTAATCCTTTCTTAAGTAGCAAGCTCAGGTATAAGTTTTGACTATATCGAAAATCTGCATAATAGAATAATTGATAAGTTCAGATGCAAATATGATACTATGTATTGGCTTAAAAGTAAAGCAGGCAGAAAAATAGTGCCAAATAAGGCAAAAAAACAGCCTATCCTACCCGAAAAACGCCTTTGGGGTAGGGGCAAATTACCGGGATTACCTTATAATAGAATTACACAAAATACAATAGCTGCAGGAAGCGAGGTGTAACCATGAAAAATTTAAAGAAACTGACACTCTTACATTCCAATGACCTGCATGGTGATTTCTTAGCTGAGAGAATTGATAATAAGCTTGTTGGTGGTGTATCCATGCTTTCCGGCTATATCAATAAGGTTCGCGCAGAAGAAGAGAATGTAATTTACTGCATCGCCGGGGATATGTTTCGTGGCTCCGTAATCGACGCGGAATACAAGGGTGTGTCGACCATAGAGATTATGAATTTGTTAGGTCCGGACGTTGTGACCATTGGTAATCACGAGGTTGATTACGGGCTGTCGCATCTGCTGTTTATCGAAAAGTGCGCTAATTTTCCGATTATCAATGCTAATTTCCATATCCGCACGAATAATAAGCGTCTTTTTCAGCCGTTTTATATCGCACATATCGATGGTATGAAGATTCTCTTCATCGGCATCATTACCGAGGACGTACTGGCACAGACGAAGATGGATAAGGTAATCGGTTCCTTTGTAGATATCTGCGAGGCGGCAGAGGAAATCGGCCGTATTTGTAATACATATAATCCGATTGATATTGACTTCACGATTATTCTTACGCATATCGGCTTTGAAGAGGATAAAAAGCTGGCAGCAATGCTTGATCCAGCTTGGGGTGTTGACGTTATTATCGGTGGTCATTCGCATACCTTTTTGGAGCATCCGGTAAAGGTTAATGATATTCTTATCGTACAGGCAGGAACAGGCACGGACCAGATCGGCCGTTTTGATATTATGGTAGATACCGACCTGAATGCGGTGAATACCTATACCTGGTCGACTGTGCCTATCGATGAAACCCATTGCCCGCGTGATGAGAGCCTGGAAAACTTCATTATGCACTACAAGGATTTGACAGATAAAAAGTACGGCAGACTGGTTACCCGCTTTGCCCGCAAACTGGAGCATCCTTCGCGTGTGGAGGAAACTCCGTTAGGCAGCCTGGTAGCGGATGCACTGAAGGAGAGCCTGGGCATAGATGTTATGCTGATGGGCTCCGGTGCAATCCGCAGCTATAATCTGGGACCGGTAGTGCTGTACAGCGACTTTACCGAATGCTTCCCCTATGATGAAGCTGTATATATGCTGCCGGTTACCGGTGAGCAGCTGACGCGCATGATTAAGCGCTTCCTGCGCGAGGAGGCCTTTACTGGCGAGCATACGGAATTTTATCAGCTGTCGCAGGGAATGCATGTAGTATGGAGCCGCAGCGGCCAGTGCTTCAAGGAGCTGACATTTGAGGGTAAGCCTTTGGGAGCGCAGCAGATTTACAAGATTGGTCTGTGCAAATATCACTACAGCAGCCTGAAGCCGTTTTTGGATATTACGCTAGAGGAGGTTGAAGCCAACGGCAGAGTACGCGTGCTGGCAACCTCGTATCGCGATGTGATTGAGGAATACTTTATGACGCATCAGCACCTCAAACGTGAAATTGAGGGACGTCTGATTATTGAGGAATAATTGTATAAAAGCGTCAGGCAGACGTAAAAAGGACCGTCACGGCAAGTGGCGGTCCTTGATGCTTTGGGTAATAATTTGCGCTGTGATTTCAGTGGAAAGCTTCCAGCTCCTTGATTTTTTCGATTGCGGCAAGTCCGCAGCCGATGCCGTGGTCATGCAGTGCCAGCAGCTTGTGCGGCTTGATATCGAATTTATCAATCGTAAGCGGAAGCTGCGGGCGGATGATGACAGCCTTGCCCTCACGTTCCATTTTTTCGACAGCCTCCAGCTGCTCGTTGTAGAGCTTGGGACGCTGCTCCATAATTTCCCACAGCTTGGGATATTTTTTGTACACTGATTTGAGCAGAAATTTGGGCACGCCCTTTTTCTTGCGGTAGCCTTCGTTGCGTGTGAGCACTACAACCAGCTTTTTGTAGCCTGCGTCGAGCGCTCTTTGGTAGGGAATGGGTGCGAGCAGTGCACCGTCGAGCAGCGCACGGCCTTCATGCTTGACGACAGGGGCAACGAAGGGCATGGAGGAAGAAGCGCGCACAGGAATAAAATCCTGGCCCAATGCTTTCTGGTCATACCAGACACTTTCGCCGTTGACGATATCGGTAGCGGCTACCTGCAGTACGCCAGGATAGGCGCGGTAGGCAGCGTAGTCGAAGGGTAAAAGCTGCTTGGGCAGCTCATTGAAGATAAAGTCAAAGCCGAAGATGCTGCCGCTTTTAATCCAGTTACGCACACTGAAGTAACGCTTATCGGTGACGTAATGCTCGATAATCTGGCGTGTGCGCAGCGGTTGGGCAGACATATATGATAAAATATTGCAGGCTCCGGCAGAAACGGCGGTTA
>NZ_FR892740.1 GCF_000434895.1 Phascolarctobacterium succinatutens CAG:287 | reverse complement strand
AGGAAGTAACTTTATATTTTACATGTTGGCAAACTATCCTGCTCATCGCATTATCTGTCTTGATAAGCTGACCTACGCAGGCAATTTATCTACACTAGAGCCTGTAATGAACAAGCCAAACTTCCGCTTTGTGCAGGCAGATATCTGCGACAGAGAAGCTGTAGACAAGCTTTTTGAGGAAGAAAAACCTGATATTGTGGTGAACTTTGCTGCAGAATCACATGTAGACCGCAGCATTGAAAATCCGGAAATTTTCTTGCAGACGAACATTATTGGTGCAGCAACTTTGATGGATACCTGCCGTAAATACGGCATCAGGCGTTATCATCAGATATCTACGGATGAGGTGTATGGAGATTTAACGCTTTCTGCAGATGCTAAGCCTTTTACCGAAAAAGCCTTAATTCGGCCGAGCTCGCCCTACAGCAGTTCCAAGGCAAGCGCAGATTTACTCGTTATGGCTTATCACAGAACATATGGCTTGCCGGTATCAATTTCACGCTGCAGCAATAACTATGGTCTCTATCAGTTTCCGGAAAAGCTGATTCCGCTGATGCTAGTGAATGCTTTGGCAGATAAGCCGTTGCCTGTATATGGCGAAGGACTGAATGTACGCGATTGGCTTTATGTTGAAGATCACTGCAAGGCAATTGACCTGATTATACATAAAGGCAGAGTAGGCGAGGTATATAATATCGGCGGTCATAACGAGATGCGTAACATTGATATTGTAAAGCTGATTTGCAAGGAGCTTGGCAAGCCGGAGAACCTGATTACGCATGTAACCGACCGCAAAGGTCATGATATGCGTTACGCAATCGATCCGACGAAGATTCATAATGAGCTGGGATGGCTGCCGGAGACAAAGTTTGCCGATGGCATTAAGAAAACTATTAAGTGGTATTTGGAGAACCAAAAGTGGTGGAAAGATATCATTAATGGCGAGTATCAGAATTATTATGA
>NZ_FR892739.1:21092-27304 GCF_000434895.1 Phascolarctobacterium succinatutens CAG:287 | reverse complement strand
TTTAGCGGTGTCCAGAAAACTGGGTACATATCATTTTTTGTATCCTGCAGATTACGTTCTTTAAATTTATTAATATCTTCTTCCGTAATTTCTCGTTTCAATAGCTTCTGACGTTTTTTATAATCTTTTATATTGCTTTGTGCCCAAATCATAAAATTCTCAGCTGCTTTTGCGCCAAATTTACTTTGGAGATAAGCAATAGGAAGTCTATTGCTTTTGTCGCGGTTTTCATCCGAAAAAATGAGAACCTTATTTTTGAAGCTGTCATCAAAGCTTATGCTATAGGGAACGATGTGGTCAATATCTACATAACCGGGCTCAAAAAGGCGGTTTATACTTATTGCTTTCTGGCTGTAGGGGCTTCTGCCATCCTGTTCTTCCCAAAGCTTTAGCTTAATTAAATCCATGCCGCTTGGATTTGACTTATGGAATTCTGTACGGATACGTTCCATAATACGCTCGTTTTTTGCTTGGTTTTCTTTGTTTGCTTTATCAATCTGAGTACGTTCGTCAAAGCCTTTGGCCATTTCACGTGCTAATTCAATGTTAATATAAACCGGAGAACATTTTTGCTCTCTGATAATAGCGTTAATGACCTTGATGCTTTGAGCAATAGCTCGTCTTGCTACAGGACTGGTTATATCGTCCATCTCTTCCTTGTATGCAGGTAAAAGCTCAGTTTTTTGTGTGTTGGCATGACCTTTAAAATCATAACCGGCAGCAGCACATGCTTCGTTATAAATTTTACCTTCTTCAAGATAGGGATTTATTTTGCGTAATGCTTTGAGAGAAAGATGGGCAAATTTTGATAAGCCGTTAATGCCAAGTAATGCATCAATAATTTTCTTTTCTAAGCCTAGTGCAGAAAGTTCCTCGGTACGTTTGTTATCGCTTTTATATGTGGAAAGTATCTGACCGATATTGTCTAGTTGTTCTGTCGTAAGTTTCTGCATATCTTCTGCCAAAGCTTTTTTGATTTGATGATAGGCTGGTAGAAAATTAAATTTTGTTTTCTTTTCTATTACGGTTACATCTTCGTTGTAGGTAATGGTATTGAACAATACCTTTTCGTCTAAGCCTAATGCCTTACGGATATGAGAATATCTCAAATCTGCTTTTTCATGTGCTAAAGCAATTATTTTTTTACGCTGCTCGTTATCAAGCGCGATAGATTTTCCTTCAAGCAATAAGCGCAAATGATTAACTTTTTGCAGCAAGTTGAAGCGTTCAAAAGAATAGCTTGCTTTGGCTGCTCTATGTTCATTCGGTTCAAAGGTACATTTGCCGATTATATTGGCTATCTGGTTGCCTGCATAGGGACTTGGTTCGCCGGGACCTTCATCAAATTGCCTTTGGCTTAAGAGAATAGATAAATATTTGTCTATAAAATCTTGAGTACAAATATCGTTGCCTAGAGCAAATTGCTTTTCAAGAATAGTTCTGGCTTCGGCAGCAATCATATCTCTATGCACTGTAGTAAGGTATGTGCCGCCTTTATTGCGTTTGTATTTTGAGAACAAATCATCTTTATAAAACATTTCGCCTACAGTACGATAATGGTTTTCCTGCATGCGTTTTGTGTTTGCGGAAACTGCTTCCAAAAGCTGGCCTGCTTCCTTGTCGTTGGCATCAGATTTTCTGTTGGATTTAAAACCACGTCTTTGTGCGAGATGTAATAAAATTCGTGTAAGCTCTGCATTAGTTACAGAATAATCAAGGGCCTTTACACGTAATTCGTATACATCAGAAAGATTACCATCATATAAATGCAAAAGCTCATCTTTTGTTATAAGCTCGGTGTTAATCAAAAGATTTTTTATACGCTCCAAACGATGATGATGTCTGCGCAGGCGTCTGCGGACGCTGCGGGCTTCACGACGTGGCAAGGCTAAGGAGGCACCGTCCTTGGGATTTTCTGCTACATCAAAGATACGCGAACCAAGGCGGATAATTCCCCACGGGTTTTCTTCGTGATCTAATGCTAAAACGGCATAGCCGACAGATGCAATTCCGATATCAAGGCCTATTGCATATTTCATTCTCAACATCCTTTCTTATTTGGGCGTGTAAAAAGATAACGCCCTGCCAGATGGCAGGGCGTTAGAGCTTTTCGGTGTGTTACCTTATCATAGTAACCCGATAATCCTTGGTATGGTATAAGGATTGATTTAAGTATAACACGTCTGCCTCAAATTGTAAATCTCAAAATAAAATATATTTTTATAATTCTAGATGAAGCTATATAAATCCTGCTATACTTATGAAAAATAATACAATATTTTAAGCGAAAATGAAAAATAAAAAGTTAAGATATTTCATAAAGAAAATCGCCTGCCGGAACAAGAATATACTGTAAACCGTAAAATGCAGCAGGTAACTCGTAACTTTAGCGTTTTTCTTCTTTTTTACTTCGCTGTCGCCAGCATCAGCTTAATGCGGTTTTCCTGATTTACGCGGGCAGCGCTGGCATCGTAGTCCAATGCCAAAATATTAGCCTCCTCGGCAATCTCCTTGATTTTGTTAATCATACCGCGGCCTGCGATGTGGTTAGGCAGGCAGCCGAAGGGCTGAGCACAGATGATATTGGTGTAGCCGCTGTGTACCAGCTCCAGCATTTCGGCAGTAAGCAGCCAGCCTTCGCCCATATTATTGCCGTAGCCGATAACGCCCTTAGCCATAGCCTTGGTTTCCTCATAGGTGGCGGGGGCGCTGAAGGGAGCGATACTGAGAGCCTGATGCAGGATGCCTTCCATATATTTTAAATACCACATAGCGCCCTTGTTGACGCTGTATTTGAGCAGACTGCCGCCGTAAAGCTTATAGTCTGTAAGATAAGTATCAACACAGTACATGATGAAATTCATCAGACCGGGCAGCATATATTCGCAGTTCTGACGCTGCAGGAAGGCTTCCAGATTGTTGTTGCCCAAAGCGGCATATTTGATGTAGATTTCACCGACAATACCGACCTTAGTTTTTTCCTTGTTGGTTATAGGCAAATCCGCAAATTCGTGCGCAATAGCCTTAGTAAGCTGCTTGATGGTACCTAAAGCCTGCGCCTTGCCACTCTTGAAGGCTTCGCTTAAGCGTGCCAGCCATTTTTGCGCCAGTCTGTCGGCAGCGCCGTGTACAACTTCGTAGGGACGTGTTTTATTCGTCAGGTACATCAGGGTATCGCCGTAAACAACGGCAGCCAAGAACTTATGCACCATGGATGCGTCCAGATGGAAGCCGGGCTGCTGCTCCAGACCGTTGACGTTGAGGCTGATGACAGGGATGTGCGTAAGGCCGGCTTTTTCCAAAGCCTTGCGCAGCAGGTAGATGTAGTTGGAAGCACGGCAGCCGCCACCGGTTTGAGTGATAATCAGCGCAGTGTGCTCCAAATCATATTTGCCGCTTTCCAGAGCGTTTATCAGCTGGCCGATAACCAGCAGCGCCGGATAGCAGATATCATTGTTAACGTATTTCAGACCGGTTTCGATTACCTCGCGGCCGGTATTGTGCAGAACCTCGGCTTTGTAGCCGCAGCTTACGAGTGCTGCCTGCAGCAGTGAAAAATGCATAGGCAGCATGCCGGGTATAAGTATAGTATGCGTTTTTTTCATATCCTCCGTGAAGGGGGTAAACTTAACGTTAGCTGCTGGTAGCATATGCAAATCTCCTTTAATTATTATCTATATCGAAAAGCTGGGCTGCGGAAAACAGACTGCGGATGCGGATTTTGGCAGCACCAAGGTTGTCGATATCGTCTATTTTTATTTGGGTATAGATGCGTCCGCGTTCTTCGAGGAGGCGGCGGCATTCATCGGCCGTAATCGCATCGCAACCGCAGCCGAAGCTTACAAGCTGAATCAGATGCATATCAGGATTTTGGGCAACATATTCGGCTGCCGCATACAGGCGGCCGTGATAGGTCCACTGGTTGAGCACCTGCAGGTCGCGGTTGAGTTCCTTGGTCTTAATATGACTGCTTACGGCATCCTCGCTGACGAGGGCAGCACCCATGTTAGTAATCAGGCGGTCGATACTGTGGTTGACCTTAGGGTCGATGTGATAGGGACGGCCTGCCAGTACAACGATAGGCTTATGCTCTTCGCGTGCCTTGCTGATGATTTCCTGTCCTTTAGCCTTTACCTGCGCTTCATAGTCATAAAAGGCAGTAAAGGCAGCATCAACTGCCTTGCGGATTTCCTCCTTAGTGATATCCGGATAAACCTTGGCAAACATTTCCTGCAGCTTTTTGACCAGCTTCTTTTTATGCAGCAGGCCAAGATAATCATAGAAGAAATGTATCTCGGGCTTATTCAGATCACGGATATTGGCGTGCAGCACTTCGGGATAATAGGCTACGACAGGGCAATTATAGCAGTTTTCAGTGCCCTGTTCATCTATATTATAGGTCATGCAGGGATAGAAGATATTGGTGATTCCCTGCTGCAGGAGCCATTTGATATGACCGTGCATCAGCTTGGCCGGATAGCAGACGGTGTCGCTGGGGATGGTTCCCTGACCAAGACGGTAAATGTTTTTGTCTTCAATCGGACTGTGAACTACCTTGAAGCCCAGGCTGGAGAGTAAGGCATTCCAGAAGGGGAGCAGCTCATACATATTCAGACCCATAGGTATACCCATAATGCCGCGTTTAGGCGTTTCGTTAACAGGCAATTCCTTGAGCAGCTGCAGCTTTTGGCGGTACAGGTTCAGCTCATCCTTGGGTGCCATGTGGGTGATGGGACGCTCGCAGCGGTTGCCGCTGATAAAGCGTTTGCCGCCGGCAAAGGTGTTGACGGTGAGGTGGCAATGGTTATTGCACAGGCCGCAGGTCATACCCTTGACGGTATGAACGAATTCACCCAGCTGTTGCAGGTTGAGCAGCGTTGTCTGATGCGGTGCGTCCTTGTAGCGGCGTTGTGCGTACAGAGCCGCGCCGTAAGCTCCCATAAGGCCGGCAATATTGGGACGGATAACGTTCAAATCCATTTCCTGCTCAAAGGCGCGCAGTACGCAGTCATTGAGGAAGGTGCCTCCCTGAACTACGATGTGCTTGCCGATGGCCTCCTTGCTTGCCGGACGGATAACCTTATATAAAGCGTTTTTGACAATACTGATGGACAGGCCGGCGCTGATGTTGGCAACAGAGGCACCGTCCTTCTGTGCCTGCTTAACGCTGCTGTTCATAAACACGGTGCAACGGCTGCCAAGGTCTACCGGCATATCTGCTTTAAGACCGATTTGTGCGAACTGCTCGGCTGTGTAGCCAAGAATTTCGGCAAAGGTCTGCAAAAAGCTACCGCAGCCGCTGGAGCAGGCTTCGTTCAAAAAGATATTGTCGATGGCACCGTTATGGATTTTCAGGCACTTCATATCCTGTCCGCCGATATCAAGAATGAAATCTACCTCCGGCTCCAGATATTGGGCAGCATAAAAATGTGCCATGGTTTCAACGATGCCATAGTCAACACCAAAGCCGTGGCGAATCAGCTCCTCGCCGTAACCTGTGACTGCACCTGCCAACAGGCGGCAGGTGGGATATTTTGTATAGAAATCGGTAAGATAATTGCGGACGGCAACAACAGGATTACCCTTATTGCTTTGGTAGAAGGAGTCAAGCAATTTGCCGTCTGGACTCATAACAGCGATTTTAATGGTCGTGCTGCCGGAATCAATACCGATAAAGGTTTCGCTAGCCTCCGCAGGGGTACCGATAGCGACACTTTCTTTAGAGTGACGCTTTTTGAAAACAGTATATTCGCCCTCATTTTTAAAGAGTGGCGGCAAATGCTCAAAGCTGTGCTGCGCTGCTGCTGTACGCAGCTTGTCGGGCAACGTGGTAAGGTCCACCTCGTGCTCGGCGCAGAAGGCTGCACCCATTGCTACATAAAGCAGGCTGTTTTTAGGGCAGATGCCCTTGATATTCAGAACACTGTCAAAGGCATCGCGCAGACAGCTCATAAAGGTGAGCGGACCGCCAAGATATAGCACATTACCGCTGATGGGACGGCCTTTGGCAAGACCGGTGATGGCCTGGCTTGCTACAGCGTGGAAGATACTGGCTGCCAAGTCGCTTTTTTCCGCACCCTGGTTGAGCAGCGGCTGGATATCGCTTTTGGCGAAAACGCCGCAGCGGCTGGCGATGGTGTAGGTGTTGTGTGCCTGCTGTGCCAGCTCGTTCATCTGGGGTGTTTCTACGTTCAGCAGGGAAGCCATCTGGT
>NZ_FR892739.1:0-21076 GCF_000434895.1 Phascolarctobacterium succinatutens CAG:287 | reverse complement strand
AGCAGGGAAGCCATCTGGTCGATAAAGGCACCGGTGCCTCCGGCGCAGCTGTCGTTCATACGTGCGTCAAAATGGCGGCCTAAGAAGAGGATTTTGGCATCCTCGCCACCTAATTCGATAACGGCGTCGGTTCCTGGATTGAGCTTTTCGGCGCAGATTTTTTCCGCAAAAACCTCCTGTACGAATTGCAGGCCGCAGCTGTCGGCTATACCGATGCCGCCGCTGCCGCTGATGGCCAGACGTGCGCTATGCAGTGTAGGGAATTTAGTTATCAATTCTTTATGTAGGGCCAGAATTTTCTCTGCAATCTGGCTGTAATGTCTTTCGTATTTATGGAATAGCAGATTGCCTGCATCGTCGAGTACGGCGATTTTAATTGTGGTACTGCCAATATCCAATCCTATCTGCATAGTAACCTCCTGGAATATGAAGTTCAGGGCGATATCTGAAGCATGTTCATATTCTTTTTTTATAATCTAAATCTAAGCTGATAAATACTCATCTTATATTGTAATACTTTACCTGTAATTAGTAAAAGGTGCCAACAATATTTAAAGTAAAAAAAGTGTGAAATCCTGTGGTTTATTTTTATTGTGTTCAATATGCAGCATATACTTGCTAAGTATGTACATGATGAAAAAACTTTTTAGTAATAAATATAATAAAAAACCGTAAAGCCGTGTGTGGCTCTACGCATAACAAAAGGACTGCGCCAAGACTGTAGCAGTCGTAAGCGCAGTCATTGCGTACTTAAATTATAGCAAAGATTTTGTGAAAAAACTGTGATTTTATAAGTACAGCAAAACAGGTATGTAAGGATAAGACTATGGTGATTGTACTGTTGTTTTAAGCAAGCAAGGGTTGCAGTATTTCGAGTAAATTTACTCAAGTACGATTTACTAAAGTATACTTGAGTAAATCCATAAGCGCATATGAGAAAGTGCGGATTAATTATGTACGCACTCTGTTAGCTTAGCAATGCTTTTACGCAAAAGAAAAGCATACAGACTATGTTGAGCAGTAGTCTGTATGCTTGCTGTTGCTTTATAAGCTTTAGAATGTTCCCTGCACCAGCTGGGCAATGTTCTTGGAATGATCGGATACACGCTTCATATTAATCAGCAGCTCCATCATAACAAAGCCTGCAGTAGGATTGCAGATATGGTCGTTAAGGCGCGTGATATGATTCTTACGGATTTCCTTCTGGTATTGTTTAACCTCACGGCACAGACGCACAGCGTCCTCCGCAATAACCTTATCATTTTTCTCTAGGGCCTCCAATGAACGTCCGGAGGCACGCAGTACCATTTCGCTGAGCTGCAGCAGCTCGGCCTTAGCCTCATCAGAGAAAACCACGTCCTCCTCAACAAGCTTGCGTGCGCGTTTAGCCAATGTTTCACCATGGTCACCGATACGCTCGATATCCGTGCAGGCGTGCAAAAGACCGGTGTGGCGTGTCGTCAGGCTTTCGCTCATTTCAGATGAGCTCATCTGCGTCAGATAGTCGGTAATATCTCGTTCCAACGCATCGACAACAGGCTCGTGCTCCAGAACATATTTTACCTTGTCGGCATCAAAGCTTTGAATAGCCTCCATGCCAAGACGCACGTCCTTGCGTGCCAGCTCGCCCATACGCACAACCTCTTTGACAGCAAGGCTGATAGCGATAGAGGGAGTGTTCAGCATGTTTTTGTCAAGATAAACAGGGCGCATGGAGATGATTTCTGCCTTGCCGGGCACAATCTTTTCTACCAGCTTGATGAAAGGGTTAACAAAGGGCATAAAGAGCAGTGTGTTCAAAATGTTGAACGCCGAGTGCGCATTCGCAATCTGACGCGCTATGTCGCCGTCAGGCGATACAAGCAGCACGAATTTAATGAAGAACGGCATAAAGACTACAAAAATTATACTGCCGATGACGTTGAACATTACGTGAGCTGCAGCTACACGCTTAGCCGTAAGGTTGGCGCGCAGCGAAGCGAGTACGGCAGTAATACAGGTACCGATATTGTCACCGAGCAGAACAGGAATCGCACCCTCCAGCGGAATAAGTCCCTGACCGGCCATGGCGATAAGAATACCGATGGTAGCACTGCTGGACTGAATCAGTACAGTCATAATCATACCGATACCGATGCCAAGCAGCGGATTGCTGGAGAAAACCTCGATGAAATGTACGAAGCCGGGATAGTTACGCAGAGGCATAACCGCCTTGCCCATCATATCCATGCCCAGCATCAGAATACCGAAGCCCAGCATAACCTGACCGAGATATTTGGTGCGGCTTTTTCTCGCCAGCAGCTGCATCAAAAAGCCGATGAAGATTAAAATTGTGATATAATCGGAAAGCTTGAAGGCGATGAGCTGTGCCGTCATAGTAGTACCGATGTTGGCACCCATGATAATGCCGAAGCCCTGCTTCAGCGTGAGCAGGCCCGCATTTACCAGGCCTACGGTCATAACGGTGGTAGCACCGCTGGCCTGCAGCACTGCAGTAACAACTGCGCCCAACAGAATACCCATGGCGAGCACGCCTGTCATGGCTTCCAAAATCTTTTGCAGCTTAGCGCCGGCAGCCTTTTGCAGACCGTCACCCATCAGCTGCATGCCATACATAAATAAGGCGATACCGCCTAAAAATGCCAAGAAATAAGCAAGCATAAAAAATAAGTCCCCTTTTTTAATTTGTATGCATCCATGATTGCTGTAAAAACAGCATATACCTATACTTATTATACTCGAAATTTTATGATGTTAAAAGTGCGTAAGGAACTTTACATAAATTTTACATTAATCAAAATGCTTCCAAAACAAAAAAATACACCGCACATTTCGCACGGTGCGGTGTATTTTAAGGAGAGGTGTATGATGAAAAGATATGTTTAGGAGAGTTGCTTTATAAGAGTCATGGCTTCATCTACCGAAAGCGTGCTGCCGACAGCAACTAATTTTTCGTCGATGACTAAAGCGGGGAAGACCATCACTCCATAGGCCACTACCTTTTGGAATTCGGAAACTTTTTCAAACTCGGCCTTAACCTTGAGCTTCTTTAAAGCAATAGCAGTGTTCTGCAAGAGCAACTCTGCCTGCTTAGTCATGGGGCCAAGAATTTTAACGTGCATTGAAATCACCTTTCTTTGCTTGCCTTGTTCAATAGGTTCCTTTCATCCTCGAGTATTATTGTAACAAACATATATGACAAAGGTAGGTGTAATCTGTGAATTAATTTAGAAACCTTTATCTGATTACTTTAAAATTACTTTTAAGAAGGATTTCAGACGTTCGTTTTTGGGGTTAACGAAAATTTCCTCCGGACTGCCCTGCTCCTGCACATGGCCGTCAGCCATGAAAACAACCTTGGTGGCAACTTCACGGGCAAAGCCCATTTCATGCGTTACGACTACCATGGTCATTTTTTCGTCGGCCAGCTCGCGCATAGTGCGCAAAACCTCACCGGTCAGCTCCGGGTCCAGAGAGGAGGTAGGCTCGTCAAAAAGCATAATAGCAGGCTTCATTGCTAAGGCACGGGCGATAGCTACACGCTGCTGCTGTCCGCCGCTGAGCTTGCGAGGATAAACATCACGCTTTTCGGAAAGGCCGACCTTTGCCAGCAGAACCTCTGCTTCCTTGATAACTTCTGCTTTATCGCGCTTTTGTACGTTGACAGGTGCTTCAATCAGATTTTCCAGAACAGTCATATGCGGGAAAAGGTTGAACTGCTGGAATACCATGCCCATTTTGCAGGCGATGCGGCGGACATCATTGTTCTTGACATATTCCGTACCACCGGAGGTTTCACGGCACAGCTCTTCACCGTCGATAGTAATGCTGCCCTTATCAATCGTTTCCAGCTTGTTGAGGCAGCGCAGCAGGGTGCTCTTGCCACCACCGGAAGGGCCGATTACGGCAACAACCTCGCCCTCATTTACTTCCAGGTCAATGCCCTTGAGTACTTCCAGGTTATTGAATTTTTTCCAGATATTGGTTGCTTTGATTTTAGTTGTCATGGTGGTTACTCCTCCTATTGGTCATATCTGGAGAAGCGTTTTTCCAGACGTTCAAAAACAAGGGTTAAAATCAGAGTTGCCAGCAGGTAGAAGACAGCTGCAACGATGAAGGGGGTAATAGAAAAGTCGCGCTGTACCAGATTACGTGCGGTACGCATCAGATCGTTCATTGCCAGGACGTATACCAGGGAGGTATCCTTTACCAGAGTAATGGTTTCGTTGCTGATAGGCGGCAGGATGATGCGGATAACCTGCGGCAGGATAATGCGGCGCATGGTCTGCACATAGTTCATGCCCAGAGTGTGTGCTGCTTCGTATTGGCCTGCAGGAATTGCCTGGATGCCGGCGCGGAAGATTTCGCAGAAGTAGGCAGCGTAGTTTAATACAAAGGCTACGATGGCTGATTCAAAGTCCGGCAGGCGAATGCCTACGGACGGCAGTACGAAGTAAACGAAGAAAATCTGCAGCATCAGCGGGGAACCGCGCAGAATCCAAACGTAGCCGCCGATGAGGGCCTGCAGGGGTTTAATGCCGGAAACACGGCCGAGGCTGAGCAGAATGCCCAACGGAATGCTCAGGACGATGGTGATAATAAAAACTTGAAATGATACCAGGCAGCCATCCATCATCTGAGGGATGATATTTAAAACGTAATCCATAAATTATTTCTCTCCATATAATTATAATATGGGCTGCCGCTAAATGCGACAGCCCTCAAGTGATAACAAATTAATATTTTGTGATATCTGCGCCCATCCATTTTTCGGAAATCTTTTTGCAGGTACCGTCTTTTTTCATTTCATCCATAGCTTTGTCGATGCGGTCTTTGAAGTCTTTGTCGTCCTTACGGAAGGCAATTGCTACAACCTCATCGCCCATGTTCTGCTCAAGAATTCTGTAGGCACCGGGTTTCTTTTTGTCATAATAGCCGCGAGCAAGAACTGCGTCTACGATAGCAGCATCAACACGTTTGTTGTCTATTTCCATGTAAATAGCTGCGAAGTCGGGATATTTGCGAACTTCCTTCATGGAAGCTGCCAGCTCTTTGTGTGCAGGCTGATCGAGCAGGTAGGAGCCTGTGCTGTCATCCTGTACCGCTACGATTTTACCCTTTAAATCTTCGAGGGTTTTAATCGGAGAATCCTTAGGAACAACAACCAGCTGGAAGTTGGTGATGTAAGGCTTGGACATGCCATATACCTTTTCACGCTCCGGGTTAACGGTGAAGCAGTTCCAGATAGCGTCAATGCGTTTGGATTTGAGCTCTGCTTCTTTTGCACCCCAGTCGATTGGTTTAAATTCTACTTCCATGCCGACACGCTTGCAGGCTTCGCGTGCAAGGTCGATATCCATGCCGACGATTTCGTTCTTTTCATTGCGGTAACCCATAGGAGCGAAGTTGTCATCCAGACCGATTACCATTTTTTTCGGGCCGTCGCTGCCGCAGCCGGCAACCATCATAAGCATCATCATCAGGCCCATTACTAAAGCAACTATTTTTTTCATTTTTCACACCTCATTTGTTAATTAGCATTTAACTATGTACCCATTATACTTTAGTATGCTAAATTTGTAAAGTGCTAAACGCGAAATTTTTTTAGAAATTCTATTCGTGTAAGAAAAGCTCCCACAGAAGTCTGCGGGAGCTTTTGTACTATGCTTCGGTAAATCAGAATGCCGGGGTAATGGAGCCTTTGAAGTGATCCTCGATGAATTTTTTGTTTTCAGCGGAGGTGTAAATCTTCTTCAGCTGCTCCATACGCGGATCCTTTTCGTTAGCCTTGGTGGTTACGAAGATGTTAACAAACGGGTTATCGGCGCGTTCAACCAGCAGACTGTCCTTAGATGGATTCAGCTTGGCAACCAGTGCATAGTTGGCATTGATTACGGCAATATCAAGGTCGCCCATTGCTTTAGGAATGGAAGCAGCGTCAAGCTCCTGAATCTTGTAGTTTTTCGGATTTTTGGTGATGCTTGCTACAGAGGTGGAAACATCGTTTTTATCCTTAACTTCGATGAAGCCTTTGTCAGCCAGAACCAGAAGTGCGCGAGCACCGTTGGACGGATCGTTAGAAATGCCGATGGTTGCGCCTGCCGGGATATCCTCAACCTTTTTGTATTTGGTGGAATAGATAGCCATAGGGAAGTTTACGGTTTTGAAAGCTTCAACCAGTTCGAATTTAGGCTCTTTTTTCAGAGTTGCTGCCAGATACGGAGCATGCTGCATGGAGTTGGCAAACAGCTCGCCCTGTGCCAGGGATACGTTCGGGGTTACATAGTCGGAGAATTCGACAACTTCGATTTTCAGGCCTTGTTTTTCAGCCAGCTTTTTAACGTTGTCCATGATTTCAGCGTGCGGACCTGCGGTTACGCCGATTTTAACGGGTGCGTTCGGGTCAGCCTTTTTGTCGGCTGCCTTGTTGTCACCGCCGCAGCCTGCGGCGATGATGGTCAGTGCGCAGAGCGCAACGGTGAGTAAAAGTTTGGTAATTTTCTTCATAAGTTGTTCCTCCCTAAAATAATGGTGGTCTGCTGTCTGGCAGCAGCGGCTTTTTTCTTTATTACGTCGATGAAACTCGCTTCATCGTTGTAAACCCTCATTTGGCCTGTAGATTACAGTTTGTTTTTGTTAAGCTTTTTGGATGCGTAGTCGCCTAAGGACTGCATTGCTTGTACCATGACGATGAGCACGACAACAGTGGCAATCATAACATCCATCTGGAAGCGTTGGTAGCCGTAGCGGATTGCCAGGTCACCAAGACCGCCGCCGCCTAAGGTGCCGGCCATTGCGGAGTAGCCGATTAAGCTGATGATGGCAAGCGTTATGCCCAGTACGATGGAATGCATTGCTTCGGGAAGCAGTACCTTAGTGATAATCTGCATCGGGCTTGCACCCATAGCCTGAGCTGCTTCGATAATGCCGGGGTTGATTTCCAGCAGAGAAGATTCAATGATACGTGCAATGAACGGTGCTGCGGAAATAGTCAGCGGCACGATTGCTGCGGTAGTACCGATGGAAGAGCCGACAATCATACGTGTCAGCGGAATAATTGCTACCATTAATATAATGAAAGGAGTGGAACGCGTTGCGTTGACAATCGCGCCCAGAATAGTGTTAAGCGGCTGGTTCGGCAGGATGTGATCCTTGCGGGTTACGGTAAGGATTACGCCCAGCGGAATGCCGATTAAAGTGGAAAGTGCGGTAGAAGCGAAAACCATGTAGCAGGTTTCCCAAAAGGATTTTATTAAAAGGTCAATCATATCAGGACTCATAGCCAATTACCTCCGTTTTCAGATGCTGTTGATGCAGATATTCCAATGCATTGTTAATGCGCTCGCGGTTACCGGAAATCTCAATCAGCAGGGTGCCGAAGAGGACATCCTTCAGCTGGTCGGTATTACCGGAAATAATGCTTACGTCAACATCAAAATGTTTTACCATGCCGGAAATAATAGGCTCGCTGGCACTGTCACCGATGAAGGAGATACGTACCAGCAGCTTGCTGCCTTCTGTATAGGTATCGCTTAATTTCATCTGTTTAACGATATCAGGCAGCTCGGCGTTGATAACGCTCTTGGTAAATTCCTTGGTAGTGGGGTGCTGCGGATTGGTGAAAACGTCAATCATCGGGCCTTCTTCAATGATGTCGCCGCTTTCGATAACAGCAACGCGGTCACAGATAGTTTTTACAACCTCCATCTGGTGTGTAATCAGCACGATGGTCAGATTCATCTTTTTGTTGATGTCCTGCAGCAGATGCAGAATAGATTTGGTGGTCTGCGGGTCTAGGGCGCTGGTTGCTTCGTCGCACAGAAGTACCTTAGGATTGCTTGCCAGGGCGCGGGCAATGCCTACACGCTGTTTCTGGCCGCCGGACAACTGGCTGGGATAGTAGTTGGCACGGCTTTCCAACTGTACCAGCTCCAGCAGAGGACGTACGCGCTTGTCGATTTCGCTCTTGCTCAGACCTTGGATTTCCAGCGGAAAAGCGATGTTATCATAAACAGTACGGCTTGCCAGCAGGTTGAAGTGCTGGAAAATCATGCCGATGCTTTGACGTGCTTTACGCAGCTGTGCTTCGCTCATGGCGGTCAGCTCCTGGCCGTCAACGAATACCTGGCCTGCAGTCGGTTTTTCCAGCATGTTGATGCAGCGCACCAATGTGGATTTGCCGGCACCGGAAAGACCGATGATACCGAAAATTTCGCCAGCCTTGATGCTCAGGTTTGTTTTGTGCAGAGCATGGATGTCGCCAGCCTTGCTGTAGTAGGTTTTTTCTACATTAACTAGTTCTATCATTCTTGTGTTCCTTTCTAATGTGACCGCAAGTTTCAGCAGTCCTTATTTTAGTGTGAGAGATTATTTTCCAATAGAAGTCAGCGGATGCTGCTTGAGAGTAGCATTCTCCGGTGTACGTCCGCTGTCGGAATCGACGGCCGACGTAAAAAAAATCCTTCACCGGCACGGCGAAGGATACTTTGCATCTGTAATCTTCATCTGCCGGAATTATCCGTTGGAATTGGCACCGTTCACTGATGTGTGGTTGCCGTAGCTTCATAGGGCCAGTCCCTCAGCTACTCTTGATGAAATCTCTGTTAAGTTTGAATGAAATAATCATACATCTATTTTAGGATATTGTCAACAGTTTTGCGTAAAATTTACTGAAAAACTGTAAAGCTGTAAAGCTGCGTCCAATGGATTTCAGGAATTGCTCAAATTATATCAAAATACTAGGTAATTGTAAAGGGAAATGCGAAATTTTTTACAAAACCTGCGGAAAAAAGATTTTTTGTAAATTTTTCTTGACTTTCACAAGATAAAGTATTAAAGTATTTTTACGAGTTAGTGAGTTAAAGTACTATCGTTATATGCACGTAACGCACAGGAGGAAACTAAAAAATGGCAGCAAATATTCATGATCATTTAACAGACCAGTTATTCAAAGCGATTCTCAGCTTAAAGGATGAGGAGCAATGCTATAAATTTTTTGAGGATATCTGTACTATCAGCGAGCTTAAGGCAATGGCACAGCGCCTGGAGGTGGCGCGCATGCTGGATGAGGGCTGTATTTACGAAACTATCGTAGAGAAAACCGGTGCCAGCACCGCAACCATTTCACGCGTTAAGCGTTGTCTTGTTTATGGCGCTGATGGTTATAATTCAGTCATGCAAGTTATAAAAGAGGGGAAGAAAGAAGATGACTAATAAGGTATATCAGGTTCCCTACGGAACCAAGGATATTCTGCCGGGAGAGATGAAGACACGCCGCGGAATCGAAAATGCGATTATCAATGTTTTTGACAAATGGGGCTATGATGAGGTAAAAACACCCGATTTTGAATATGTTGATACCTTCGGCGCTGCCGGTGCTAAAGGGGACTTCCGTTTTTTTGACCGCAGCAATAATCTGCTGGCACTGCGCAATGATATGACGGCACCGATTGCCCGCCTGACAGCGACACGTCTGCAGGGCGGCGAAAAGATCAAACGTCTTTGCTATCTGGCAAATCTTTACCGTTATGAAGAAATTCAGGCGGGACGCCAATGCGAATTTGAGCAGGCCGGTGTAGAAATGCTGGGTGCCAGCGGCGCTGCTGCCGATGCCGAGGTTATCGTGCTGGCAGCCGAAGCATTGCAGGCTGCAGGCTTGCAGAAGTTCGCTATCAGCCTGGGCCACGTTGATTTTATCAACGGCCTGGCGGAGGAAGCAGGCTTTGATGCTGCTCAGCTGCAGCAGCTGAAGGATTGCCTGCGCCGTCATGATGCTGTGGGTATGCAGCAGATGGCAGATGCGATGGAAAATATCCGTCCGAAAATCAAGCAGCTTTTTGCCGATTTCCTCTTCCTGCAGGGCGGCATAGAGCTTTTGAACAAGGTTGCTGCAATAGTAACTAACGCTAAGTGCCAAGGCGCGCTGAATGATTTGCGCAAAATCTACAAGCTGGTGGATGCTTACGGCGCAGCAGGCTATTTGAGCTTTGACCTTGGTTTATATCGTTCGCTTGACTATTACACGGGCATGCTTTTTGAAGTGTACCTGCCGGAAATGGGTTATCCGGTGGCAGGCGGCGGACGCTACGACAAGATGATGCAGCGCTTCGGGCTGGAGTGCCCGGCAACAGGTTTTGCCGTCGGCGTGGACCGCGTACTGCTGGCTTTGGAACGCAACGGCGTTGTTACCAATAACCGCACCTGGGACGTGCTGGTAGCTTGGAGCGAAGGCAAGCTGCCGGAGGCAATCGCCAAAGCGACAGCATTGCGCCGCGAAGGTCGTAGCGTGAAGCTGCTGACCGAGGCTGCGGACCTGCAGGGAGCAGCGCTTGCCGTAAAGGAATATGGCTGTAAATCGTTAGTATATGTAGAATAAGCTTAAAGGAAAAAATTAGACGCATTAAGCTTATGGCTGGAAAATATAGAGGGGTATTTTTATGGACGAATACATTACTATAGCATTGCCGAAGGGCAAGCTGTTCGATAAGTCTGTACGCCTGCTGGCGAAGGTAGGCTACAGCGCCGAAAACATTACCGAGGATTCGCGCAAGCTGGTAATCAGCAATGAGGAAACCAAGGTGCGCTTCATTATTGCCAAGACCGTCGATGTGCCGACATATGTTGAATACGGTGCGGCAGATATCGGCATCATTGGCAAGGATGTGCTGCTGGAGCAGGATAAGGACGTAGTGGAGCTTTTGGATTTGGGCTTTGGTCGCTGCCGTCTGATGATGGCGGTGCCGGAGGCCAAGCAACGCGCCAAGCTGACGGATTACGCTCACCTGCGGGTAGCAACGAAGTATCCTAACTGCGCCAAGGCTTATTTCAATAAGCTGGGCATTCAGACAGAAATCGTGAAGCTCAACGGATCGATTGAGCTGGGACCTATCGTGGGCCTGAGCGAAATGATTGTAGATATAGTAGAAACAGGGCGCACCCTGAAAGAAAATAAACTGGCGGAGGTTGATTCTATTTTTACCGCTACTGCCAGACTGATTGCCAACCGCGCCAGCTTCAAGCTGAAATTTGCGCGCTTGCACAAGCTGGTTGAGGATTTACGTATTGTTTTAAATGAGGAGGATAAATAAAATGCAGGTTACAGACGCAAGAAAGATGAGCGCAGCAGAGATTGCTGCTTTAATGAAAAAGAAGGCTTTTGACGAGGTGGAATTATCTCCGCGTATTCAGGCAGGCACGGATGCTATGTTCGGCAGACACATGACGGCAGCACAGGTTGTTGATCGGATTGTTGCTGATGTGCGCAAAAACGGTGATAAAAGCCTTTTTTACTATACTAAGCTGATTGACCGCGTAGAGCTGACACCGGAAAATATCCGTGTAACCGAGGAAGAATTTGCGGAAGCGGAAGCTATTGTCAAACCGGAAGTGAAGGCTGCTTTGGAGCGTGCCATCGCCAATGTTATGAAGTTCCATGAGGAGCAGATGCCGAAAACCTGGCTTACGAACCGTCCTTACGGTTCACTGCTGGGCCAAAAGGTTACCCCGGTTGATTCCGTCGGTATTTATGTTCCCGGCGGCACTGCTGCTTATCCTTCGTCTGTAATGATGAATGCCTGCCCGGCAAAGGTAGCAGGCGTTCCCCGCATTGTGATGGCCGTACCGCCCGGAAAGGACGGCAAGGTTAATCCGAACGTACTGGTAACGGCAAAATTAATCGGCGTTACCGAAATTTATAAAATGGGCGGCGCACAGGCGATTGCTGCGCTGGCCTTTGGCACCGCAACCGTACCGAATGTAGAAAAAATTACCGGCCCCGGCAATATCTTCGTAACTTTGGCTAAAAAAGCCGTTATCGGTCACGTTGATATTGATATGCTTGCCGGCCCAAGCGAAATCTTGATTGTAGCAGATGACAGCGCTAACCCGACCTATCTTGCAGCAGACCTTCTGAGCCAGGCAGAGCATGATCCGCTGGCCTGCGCTATCCTGATTACCGACAGCGAGCGTGTAGCTAATGCTGTGGGCGAGGAAATCGAAGTACAGCTGGCACAGCTGCCGCGTAAGGAAATCGCCGGTACCTCACTGCAGCAGGCAGGCAAGATTATCCTTGCCAAGGATATGCCTACCGTTATCGAAATGGCTAACCTTTCTGCACCTGAGCACTTGGAAATCATGACTAAGGCACCGTTTGAAATTATGCCGTATATCCGTAATGCCGGTGCTATGTTCCTGGGTGCTTATTCACCGGAACCGCTGGGCGATTACTATGCAGGACCGAACCACGTTCTGCCGACAGGCGGTACGGCGAAGTTCTATTCCGTACTGAACGTAGAAACCTTTATGAAGAAAACAAGCATCATTGCCTACACTGCTCCGGCATTGATGGCTGCTGCTGACGATATTATTACCTTGGCTGAAGCAGAGGGCCTGCAGGCTCATGCCAACGCTATTCGTAAACGTGTGGGTAAATAAGGAGGCAGAAGATGAGTAGCTTTACTGTTCGCCAAAGTATTGAGGCGATGGAGGAATATGCCGTAGAAAGCGTGGCGGCGGATATTATTGTTAACGCCAACGAAAGCAATTACCCGCTGCCGCAGGAGATTGCGGAAAAAATTACCCAACGCACCGCGCGCTTTCCTTTTAACCGTTATCCGCCGATTAAATCGGAAAATCTGTGCGAGGTTATTGCCAAAGAGCTGGATGTGGATATTGACTGTGTAAAAATCGGCAACGGCTCTAGTGAGCTGTTGGAAAAGGCCTGCTATGTTTTTGGCGGGCCGGGCAAAAAGATTGCCGTACCCTGGCCGTCATTTTCCATGTACGGCGAGTACGCTGCCCTTTCCGACAGCGAGGAGGTGCGCTATCCGCTGACAGCTGAAGGCTTTGTTGATGCCGACAGCGTTATTGCTTTTTGCAAGGAGCAGCAGCCTTCGCTGTTGATTGTCTGCAATCCGAACAACCCGACAGGCAACTATAACAGCCTGGCAGCTATGGAAAAAATTCTCGCTAATGTAGATTGCCCTGTTATTATGGACGAGGCCTATATGGAATTCGCCGATGGCAAGGAGCTGGCACCGAATGATTTGCGTCCGATGCACAAGCTGTGGCTGGTAGCAGGCTCTACCCTGAGCTTAGTGGGACGCTACAGCAATCTGATGGTTTTCCGCACCTTTTCCAAGGCCTATGGGCTGGCAGGCTTGCGTTGCGGTTATGCAGTGGGTGCGCTGGGGCTGGTGCGTCAGCTGGGCAAGGCTTTGCTGCCGTATCATGTAAATGCCTTTACGCTGATGGCAGCCAAAACTGTTTACGAAAACAAGGAGCTGTATAAGGAGCGCATCAAAACAATCCGTGAGGAACGCGATAAATTTGCGGATTGCCTGAAAACCTTAGGCTTTAAGGTATGGCCGACGGCAACTAATTTTGTTACCTTCCGTGCGGAGGGAGAACTGATGCAGCAGCTTGCCAAGGCTTATGCGGCGAAGTTTAGCGAAAGACTGCCGGAGCAGGCTGCCGGAGGTAAGCTGATCTTTAAATATCTTTTGGCCAACAGTATTCTGGTGCGTGATTTCAGCACGCATCCGGTGCTGCAGGGCTGCCTGCGTATCACCATCGGCTTACCTGAAGAAAACAAGCAGATTATTGCTAAAATCACCGAGCTGTGTGCGGAGGTAAAAGCATGAGAAGTGGTAATGTAGAAAGAAAAACACTGGAAACAGGCATCAGCGCCGAATGGTGTCTTGATGGCAGCGGCAGCTGCGAAATTAATACAGGCATCGGCTTTTTTGACCATATGCTGACGCTTTTGGCAAAGCACAGCTTCAGTGATCTGGTGGTGCATGCTGTTGGTGATTTGGATGTTGATAGCCATCATACGGTGGAGGACTGCGGTATTGTACTTGGTCAGGCACTGAAGGAGGCTGTGGGCGATAAGGCAGGCATTCACCGTTACGGCAACTGCTTTTTGCCGATGGATGAAGCGCTGGTGCAGGTGTGCCTTGATTTCAGCGGCCGTCCGTATCTTGTTTTTGATGCGGATATTCCTAAGGTACAGCTTGGCATTTACGATGCCGAAATGACGGAGGAATTCTTCCGTGCTTTGGCAATGCAGGCAGACCTCACGCTGCACATCCGCGTGCTTTACGGCAAGAATACGCATCACATCATCGAAGCAATTTTCAAGGGCTTTGCCAGAGCGTTGGCAGAGGCAGTAGCCTTTGACAGCCGTGTGCATGGTGTTATGAGCAGCAAGGGTACACTTTAAGACACACTATAAAGCACCGTTGCTTCACACATGTTTTGAGTTAGCTTGAGGGAAAATATATGAGTAAAAAAATAACGATTATAGATTATGGCATGGGCAATCTTTACAGCGTACAGAATGCGCTGCGTTCTATTGGCGCGGAGCCTGTGGTGACAAGCGATGCTGCTGTGATTGCGCAGGCTGAAAAGATTCTGCTTCCCGGTGTAGGTGCCTTTGGCGATTGCATGGCAAACCTGGAAAAGTCAGGCCTGATTCCCGTGATTATGGACAGCCTGCACAGCGGCAAGCCTTTTCTCGGCATCTGCCTGGGCATGCAGCTTTTATTTGAGGGCAGTGACGAAGCGCCGGGAGTTAAGGGCCTGGGCTTTTTCAAAGGTCAGGTGCACTTGCTGCATACCGAGCTGAAGATTCCGCATATGGGCTGGAATAAGCTGGAGTTGCGTAGTCCGTCCCCGCTCTTAGAGGGTGCGGAGGGTGAATACGTTTACTTTGTGCACAGCTTTCATGCGGAGCCGGAGGACAGAAGCATTATTACCTCGGTCTGTGACTATGGCATGGAGGTTACTGCTTCCGTAGGACGCGGTAAGGTACAGGCCTTCCAGTTCCATCCGGAAAAGTCGAGCAGAGTCGGCATGCACCTGCTGAAAAATTTTGTTGAATTATGAGGGGAAAATTATGATTATATATCCTGCAATAGATATCCGCGGCGGACGCTGTGTGCGTCTGACGGAGGGACGCTTTGATGCGGAAACTGTTTTTGCCGATGACCCGGCGGAGATGGCTGCCAAGTGGGCGGCCTGCGGTGCCGAATGGCTGCATCTTGTTGATCTTGACGGTGCGCTGGCGGGCGAGGGCAAAAACCTGCCTGTGATTGAGCGTATCCTCAAAACTGTAAAAATTCCTGTGGAGCTTGGCGGCGGTATCCGCAATCTGCAAGCAGTAGAAAGACTGCTGGAGCTGGGTGTGGAGCGCCTGATTTTGGGCAGCGCTGCCGTAAAGAATCCTGAGCTTGTCAAAGAGGCCTGCGCCAAATATACCGGACATATCGCTGTCGGTATTGATGCGAAGAACGGTGATGTAGCTATCGAAGGCTGGGGCGAGGGCAGCGGCGTTGCCGCAACCGAGCTTGCCAAAAAAATGGCGGACTACGGCGTGGCAACGATTATCTTTACCGATATCAGCCGTGACGGTATGCTCAGCGGTGTAAATGCCGAAACGACAGCGGCGCTGGCGCGTGCCTGCGGCGTACCGATTATCGCCAGCGGTGGCGTAGCTTCGCTGGACGATATCCGCAATGTGAAAAAATACGAGAAGGACGGCGTAGCAGGCTGCATTATCGGTAAGGCAATTTATACCGGTGCCGTTAATCTGCCGGACGCTTTAAAAATTGCTGCGGCAAAGGAGGAATAAGATGCTTACGAAGAGAATTATTCCTTGTCTTGATGTTAAGGAAGGACGTGTGGTCAAGGGCACGAACTTTGTCGGGCTGCGTGATGCCGGCGACCCGGTGGAGCGTGCAGCGGCGTATGACGCTGAGGGTGCCGATGAGCTTGTTTTCCTTGATATTACTGCGACCTTTGAGGAGCGCAAGGCGATGCTGGATGTTATCAGCAGAACTGCGGCCAAGGTTTTTATGCCGCTGACAGTAGGCGGCGGCATCAGCAGTGTGGAGGATATAAAAAATGCTCTGCGTGCCGGTGCTGACAAAACCTCGCTGAATTCCGCAGCGGTAAAAAATCCGCAGCTGATTGCCGACGGCGCCAAGCTGTTTGGCAACCAATGCATTGTTCTCGCAATTGATGCACGTAAATGCGGTGAGAACAAGTGGGAGGTTTATGTGCAGGGCGGGCGTAAGCCGACGGGCCTTGATGCTGTGGAATGGGCAAAAAAAGGTGTGGCGCTCGGTGCCGGAGAAATCCTGCTGACAAGCATGGATGCCGACGGCACGAAAAACGGCTATGACATTGCTCTGACGAAGGCCGTGAGCAGTGCCGTAAATGTGCCTGTTATTGCCAGCGGCGGTGCAGGCAAGCTGGAGGATTTCTATGATGTGCTGACAGAAGGTGGCGCTGACGCTGTGCTGGCGGCCTCTGTTTTTCACTATAAAACCTTCACCATTAAGCAGGTGAAGGAGTATCTGCGTTCTCGAGGTATAGAGGTGAGGTTATAATGCAGATTGATATTTCTAAAATCAAATTTGACAGCAGAGGTCTTGTGCCTGCTGTTGTTGTAGATGTACGCACGAACGATGTTGTTATGCTGGCGTACATGAATGAGGAGTCATTGCTCAAAACATTGGAAACAGGTTATACCTGGTTCTGGAGCCGCAGCCGTCAGGAGCTGTGGAACAAGGGCGCGACTAGCGGCAATCTGCAGAAGGTTGTGGAGCTGTTCTACGACTGCGACGGTGACGCGCTGCTCGTAAAGGTAGAGCAGCAGGGTGTGGCCTGCCATACAGGTGAATATTCCTGCTTCCATAATCCGCTGTGGCATACGTCCAATTTGCCGGTGCCTGAGGTAGAAGGGTTGCCGAAGGTTATCAGCGAGTTGTATCGCATGATTTTGTACAAGCGTCAGGCTGATGATGCGGAGATGAAATTCCTCATGAGCGGCAGTCAGGATAAGCTGCTGCAAAAGCTGGGCAACGAAATTACGGAAACGATTATAGCGTCCAAAAACGGCGAAAAGGATAAGGTGCTGCACGAAATGGCAGATTTGTGGTATCACTGCCTGGTGCTTCTGGCTTATCACAACATTACGCCGGAGGAGCTGCTGCGTGAGCTTGGGGGCAAGAGAGCGTAACCCGTCATAAAATAAAGAATCTGCTATGCGAAAGCGTGGCAGATTTTTTATTACCTTTGTAACAATTTTCTTCTCCTGCTATAACCTGAGATACTTTTTTTCGCTAAAGCATTACAAAAGCATTTAAATATAGTATAATGATAACATATTATTTTCTGGCACTATTTTAGGGAGAGGTGTAATTACTCATGGATGAAAGAAATAATAAACCTGTGCCGCAGCTGATAGAGGTTGAGCCAATGCAGGATGGCTACCGCTGGGTCGCAATTACGGCGATGCTGCTGGCAATCGGTATTATTCTGCACACTGTAAGTCCTAATGTCGGCGGTGTAACGCCTAACTGGACAATTGCTATGTATTCTATTGTTATTAACTTGACGCGTCCCAAGCTGTCGCAGGCTATCGGTATCGGTTTTATCGCCGGCCTGACACTTGTACCGTCCTCCAAATCTGCTTTCCCGCTGGGCAACGTTGCCAGTGAGCTGGCCGGTGCTACTGTTTGCTGCCTTTTGGTTGAGGCTATGTTCAAAGCAGGTATCAGCGAATGGAAGCTGCGTCCTTTTATCACTGGCTTTGTTGCCACGATGACCAGCGGCGGTCTGTTTACTTTTATTCTGAAGCTTATTTTAGGCTTGCCGTTGCACGTATGGATTTACGCTATGCTGCCGGTTGTTGCGATTGTAGGCCTGCTCAATGGTCTGATAACCTTCTTCCTGTACGCTCCCGTGCGGAAGCTGTTTTACTTTCAGGAGGATGAAAAATAATGGAAAGCGTAATCAACGTAGAGAATTTTTACTTTGCCTATAAAAAATCGGATCTGGTGCTGCGTGATATCAACTTTGAAATAAAAAAAGGCAGCTTCACCGTTATCACTGGACCGAGTGGTGCCGGGAAGACAACGCTGTGCAAGGCTATGACCGGTATCGTCCCCTATTACATGGGCGGACGCTACAGCGGCGATGTTAAAATTAACGGCGAAAGCACTAAGGGCAAGCGCGTCAGCGATATAGCCATGCGTGTGGGCTTTATTATGGAAGACTACGAAAGCCAGCTGGTTTCTCTGACTGCCGGCGAGGAAATTGCCTTCAGCCTGCTTAACCACGGCTTTGCGCCGCATGAGGTTGAAGAACGCACCAGACAGGCGCTTGAGGATGTAGGCCTGCCGGGGCGTGAAAGCTATCAGCTCGACGAGCTCAGCGGCGGTCAGCGCCAGCGTCTGCTTTTGGCTGCAACGCTTGCCGTGCATCCGGAGATTATTGTGCTGGATGAGCCTGTATCCGCAATGGACCCGGATGGTGCACGTTCCCTGTATAAGCTGGTAGACAAAATCCATAAGCAGTATGGTACAACGATTATTGCCGTTGAGCATCGCGTGGATTATGTGCTGCCTTACGTAACGGATATGATTGTACTGAACGATGGCGAGCTGGTGGCGGCTGATGCCTTTGAGGCTGCTGCTCCTAAAATGTACGAAAATCCTGCATTACGTCCGTTGCTGCCGTCACTGTGGCAGATTAAGCTTGGACTGGAGGAAAAGCTTGGCGTGGATCTGGGAGATTGGCGCAGCGAAGAGGATGCGCTGGCTGATTTTCGCACCTATGGGATTGTTGCGGCAGAAGGGAGAGCTGACTGATGTTAGAAGCAAAGGATGTCAATTTCGCTTATATGCGTGGACAGCCTGTAATCAAGGATATGGATTGCAAGATAGAGGACGGAGAGTTTGTGGCGCTGTTGGGACATAACGGCAGCGGTAAAACAACCTTGAGCCGTCTGTTTATGGCATTGTGCCATCCGCGCAGCGGACAGGTTTTTGTTGACGGTGAGGATATCGTTAAGCGTGAGCCGGCAGATTTGGCCGATAAAATCGGTTACGTATTCCAAAACCCGGACCTGCAGATTTTAGAGGATACGGTATTTGATGAGGTTGCTTACGGCCCGCGTGCCAAAAAGCTGACGGAAGCAACTATAGAGCGTCAGGTAAACGAAGCGCTGGAGGCTATGGGCCTGACAGAGCTGAAGGGTGAATATCCGCGCCTTCTGTCCTTCGGTCAGAAGCGACGCCTTGGCGTTGCGGCGGCACTGGCACTTAATCCGCGCACGCTGATTCTGGACGAAATTACCAATGGCCAGGACGCGCTGGAAAAGGAAGCTATGATGAGCTACCTGCAGGCAATCAATGAAAAGCGCGGCATTACGATTGTACTGATTTCGCATGACATGGATATTGTACGTCGTTACGCTAAGCGTGCAATTGTATTGCATTACGGCAAGCTGGTTTACGACGGTACGCCGGCTAAGCTGTTTGACGGCAGCCAGCCGGTAGAGCGCTGGGGTTTGTGCCGTCCTACGGTAGCAGCTCTGGCTGCATCCTTGGGAATTGAGGCCGCAACTGCCGAAGAATTTTGCAAGCAAGTTATTTGTAAGGAGGGAAGCAGATGAAGCTGACAGCTTTTACACAGATTATAGTTACTCTGGCGGTTACTGCCTGGGTTTTCATTCTGCCGGTAGAAGCAGTAGCCACGATTCTGGTTCTGGAGCTGGCGCTGTTGCTATACATTAAGCATGACAGAATGACGATGGCTGCTATCGGCGGTCTGGCAGTTTTCACCGGTATGATGATTTTACTGCAGCTGCTTTTCGGCTCACCGCTTGATGTATCGCTTACCGGCGGCCTGCGTATGCTGGTTATGACGATGGCATTTTTGTGCCTGTTGGCAGCGAGCCGAATTCAGGACATTGCCAAGGCTTTGGTAGACCGTTTTCATATGCCCTGCGAATATGCCTTCATGCTGACTACGGCGCTGCGCTTTGTGCCTAACTTCCTTACCGATAGCGGTATTACGCTGGATGCGCAAAGCTGTCGCGGTTATTCCAACCGTGGTAATATGTTCAAGCGCTTCTTTGCTTATCTGGTTGTTATCCGACCGCTGGTTATGCGTGCGGTAGCAAAATCGGAAACACTGGCGCTTTCTATGGAGCTGAAGGGCTTTGGCGGCAACACCTATAAGAATATGCCGCCGGCACCGCTGCGTTTTGCAGATATTTTCGTACTCCTTTTGGTAGTAGTGCTGAGTACTTATCCGCTGTGGACTAAATACCTTTAAAAAAATAAAGAACTGCGAAAGCTCTGTGCAGTGTATTGCTGTACAAAGCTTTAGCAGTTCTTTTTTGTTGCGTAAGCAATCTTTATTCTCCCTTGGTCTGGAATTCGGCAATGGCAGGATTAATCAATGCCATATAATAACCGGCGACAACCTCGGGATCGGGATTCATTTTGTTTTTGAGCCACCAGCGGATCATGCCGACAAAGCTGCTGGTGAGGCTGTTGATTAAGAAGTCCTCCGGCACTCTTTGTGAGTATTCGTCGTAGGAACCGCTCATCTTGATGCTGACGTTCTGCAGCATGTAATCGCGGAAGAAGCCTAAGAACAGCGTACCGTCATCGTAATTGATGATGCCAAGGTAGTATTCGCGTTTGTCGCGCAGGTGATAGAGAATATGCGTAATACGTGTTTCCGTGTTTTGCGGCATATCGGAAAAATTATGTGTGGAGCAGGGAGGAACAACCGGACTGAAGATATGGTCGAAAAGCTCGAAGCAGATTTGGCGTGCCAGATCGTCTTTGGTTTCGAAGTGGCTGTAAAAGGTGCTGCGCCCGACATCGGCTGCATCGATGATATCCTTAACGCTGACTTTTTCATAGCTTGTTTTGGTAAGCAGTTTGACAAAGGCGTCGATAATTGCCTGCCTGGTTTTCTTTTGTCTTCTGTCCATGGGATGCAGTGCTCCTTTCCCGATAATGTACAATTTATGAAAAGTGTTCATTAAAGCACGAATCTCGATTTTTGTAGATAGATTTTTTACCCAATTTAGATTATCATATACATAGAGTTTAGTCAAGAACTTGACTTCGCTTCATGATATACTCATACTCATCAAAAAACGTAAAAGGCGTCCGGCGGCAAACGGACGCTTTTTGCGTTGTGTGCAAAAACACAAAACCCCGTGACCTGTAAAAGTGATATGTACCCCCAATACTGGATACCCAGTATT
>NZ_FR892738.1 GCF_000434895.1 Phascolarctobacterium succinatutens CAG:287 | reverse complement strand
CCTTAGGACCGTTATAGTTACGGCCGCCGTTCACCGGGGCTTCGGTCGAATGCTTTGGATTGCTCCGGACATCCTTCCTTAACCTTCCGGCACTGGGCAGGTGTCAGCACCTATACGTCAGATTTCTCTTTAGCAGGCACCTGTGTTTGTGGTAAACAGTCGCTTGGGCCTCTTCTCTGCGACCGCCTCATGCTCCGTCTGTTCAGACTTCACAACAGCGGCTACCCTTATCCCGAAGTTACGGGTACATTTTGCCGAGTTCCTTAACGAGGGTTCTCCCGCGCACCTTAGGATTCTCTCCCCGCATACCTGTGTCGGTTTACGGTACGGGCGGTAATTCTCTAACTAGAAGCTTTTCTCGACAGTGTGGGGTCAGCAGCTTCAGCTCCGTTTCCGGAACCTCCACATCACGCCTCAGGCTCTCAGAACGCGGATTTGCCTACGTTCCACCCTACACGCTTGTACAGGAACAACCAATCTCCTGCCTGCCTGCCCTCCTGTGTCACTCCATCGCTCAAACAATCATTACCGGTACTGGAATATCTGCCAGTTGTCCATCTCCTACGCTCCATGCCTCGGATTAGGTCCCGACTTACCCTGGGACGACGATCGTTGCCCAGGAATCCTTATGCTTTCGGTGGAATGGATTCTCACCATTCTTTTCGCTACTCATACCAACATTCTCACTTCTGTGAAGTCCACCGTCCCTTACAGAACGACTTCAGCCCTCACAGAACGCTCCCCTACCCCACGACTTACGTCGTAGCCACAGCTTCGGTTTCGTACTTTAGCCCCGGTAATCTTCGGCGCAGGGTCTCTCGACCAGTGAGCTATTACGCACTCTTTAAATGGTGGCTGCTTCTAAGCCAACATCCTGGTTGTTTTAGAGACCCCACATCCTTTTCCACTTAGTACGACATTGGGGACCTTAGCTGGTGGTCTGGGCTGTTTCCCTTTTGACCACGGATCTTATCACTCGTAGTCTGACTCCCAAGCTCTACAGTATAACCATTCGGAGTTTGACAGGGTTCGGTAACCTTTATGGCCCCTAGCCCGATCAGTGCTCTACCGCCTATACTTACTACTTGAGGCTAGCCCTAAAGCTATTTCGGGGAGAACCAGCTATCTCCGCGTTCGATTGGAATTTCACCTCTACCCACATCTCATCCTAAAGCTTTTCAACGCTCACAGGTTCGGTCCTCCACGCAATTTTACCTGCGCTTCAACCTGGACATGGGTAGATCACTGCGGTTTCGGGTCTACGTACACTAACTATCCGCCCTCTTAAGACTCGCTTTCGCTTCGGCTCCGTGTCTTCCACTTAACCTCGCTAGTGCACGTAACTCGTTGGTTCATTCTTCAATAGGCACGCCGTCGCTTTCGCTCCGACTGCTTGTAGACATACGGTTTCAGGTTCTCTTTCACTCCCCTCCCGGGGTTCTTTTCACCTTTCCCTCACGGTACTATGCGCTATCGGTCGCCATTCAGTGTTTAGGGTTGGAGGGTGGTCCCCCCGGCTTCCCACAAGATTCCTCGTGCCTCGTGGTACTCTGGATACTGCTCATCTCTCTGGTCTTTAACCTACGTGGCTTTTACACTGTGTTGCCTACCTTTCCAGGTAGTTCGGATAAACCTTTGAGACTAAATGCAGTCCTCAACCCCGGAGAGCCGTAGCTCCCCGGTTTGCCCTCTGCCCTCTTCGCTCGCCGCTACTGTGGGCATCTCGTTTGATTTCTCTTCCTCCGGGTACTTAGATGTTTCAGTTCCCCGGGTTCCCTTCCTTTCGGATACCTGCCCATGACGGCAGGTGGGTTTCCCCATTCGGACATCTACGGATCAATACTTGCTTGCAGTTCCCCGTAGCTTTTCGCAGCTTACCGCGTCCTTCATCGGCTGATGGCGCCTAGGCATCCGCCGTATGCCCTTAGTAGCTTGACTTTTTCAGCTTACTAAGAACTTTGCGTTCCTAGATCTCGTTAACTCATTCTCTTTGCTTTCGCATTGATTAGAGGTGCCTTGTCATCTCATCAATAACAAGGACTTTT
>NZ_FR892737.1 GCF_000434895.1 Phascolarctobacterium succinatutens CAG:287 | reverse complement strand
CCTTTTCTCCTCTTGACAATCCCACCTCTTCCTTGCTAAGATATAGAGTATAACAAAATATCTACAGGCAAGGAACGAGAGGCTTATCTCCGTAAAGCCACTAAAGAGAAGCAGCGGTTGGTGCAAGCTGTGTGGCGGTGAGGTGAGTGTAGCTCGGGAGCTGTTTTGCTGAACATTATAGTAGGCAAAAACGTGCGCACACGTTACGTGCATTGAGTGCCTTGTGCAAAAAGCATAAGGAAGATAGGTGGTACCACGATTATTCGCCCTGTCCGTAAAGGACAGGGCTTGTTTATTTTAAGGAGGAATTTTTTTATGTGTGAAGAGCATAATATCCCTAAGGTTTATGATCCTGCTTCCGTAGAGAAGAAATGGTATAAATTCTGGGAAGAGCATCGTTATTTTCATGCCGAAGTAGAAGAGGGCAAGGAAGCCTTCAGTATTGTTATCCCCCCACCGAACATCACCGGTCAGCTGCATATGGGCCATGCGTTGGATAACACCCTGCAGGATATCTTAATCCGCTGGCACCGCATGATGGGCCACAACACTCTGTGGATGCCCGGCTATGACCATGCAGGTCTGGCAACCCAGATTAAGGTTGAAGAGGTTATCAAAAAAGAGGAAGGCAAAACACGTTATGACCTGGGTCGCGAAGAGTTCCTGAAACGTGTTTGGGAGTGGAAGGAGCAATACGGCGACCGCATTATCAACCAGCTGAAGCATCTGGGCGTTTCCTGCGACTGGGAACGTAAGCGCTTCACCATGGACGAGGGCTGCTCCAAGGCTGTACGTGAGGTTTTCTGCACTCTGTTTGAAAAGGGCCTGATTTACAAAGGCACCCGCATCACCAACTGGTGTGTAAACTGCAACACCGCACTGAGCGATATCGAAGTTGAGCATAAGGATGACCCGGGACATCTCTGGTACATCAACTACCCTGTAGTTGAAGAAGAAGGCCGCAGCCTGATGATTGCAACCACCCGTCCGGAAACTCTGCCCGGCGATACTGCAGTAGCAGTTAATCCGGAGGACCCGCGTTATGGCGACCTGGTTGGCAAAACCCTGCGTCTGCCGACTACCGACAGAATTATTCCTATCATCGCTGACAGTTATGTTGATACCAAATTCGGTACCGGCGCTGTAAAAATTACTCCGTCCCATGATCCTAACGACTATGAGATGGGTATTCGCCACAACCTGCCGAGCATCGTTGTTATCGGCATGGACGGCATTATGACTAAAGAAGCAGGCAAATACGAAGGCATGACCCGTGAGGAATGCCGTAAGGCTATCGTTGCCGACCTGAAGGCTGACGGCTATCTGGTTAAGGTTGAAGAGCATTCCCATGCTGTAGGCCACTGCCAACGCTGCGGTCATGCTGTTGAATCTCAGGTTTCCACCCAATGGTTCGTTAAGATGGAGCCTTTGGTTAAGGCTGCTGTGGACTGCGTTGAAGACGGCCGTACTCAGTTCGTACCGGAACGCTTCACCAAGACCTATACCGGCTGGATGGATAACATCCGCGACTGGTGTATTTCCCGTCAGATCTGGTGGGGCCACCGCATTCCTGTATGGTACTGCGATGACTGCGGCGAAATGAGCGCCAGCCGCACCGATTTGACTGTTTGCCCGAAATGCGGCAGCGCACATATCCATCAGGACGAGGACGCACTGGACACCTGGTTCAGCTCCGCTCTGTGGCCGTTCTCTACTATGGGCTGGCCGAATAAAACTCCGCTCTTAAAGCAATTCTATCCGACAAGCGTACTCGTAACCGGTTACGATATCATCTTCTTCTGGGTTGCACGTATGCTGATTATGGGTATGGAATTCATGCATGAGATTCCGTTCGACAAGGTATTCATCCATGGTCTGGTTCGCGACAGCCAGGGCCGCAAGATGTCCAAATCCCTGGGCAACGGCATCGACCCGCTGGAGGTTATTGACCAATACGGCGCTGATACTCTGCGCTTCATGCTGATTACCGGCAACACCCCGGGCAACGATATGCGCTTCTACTGGGAGCGCGTAGAGGCAACCCGTAACTTTGCCAACAAGATCTGGAACGCTTCCCGTTTCGCTCTGATGAACATGGAAGGCTACGATGCCAACGCTAAGCTGGCTCCGTATACCTTGGCAGATAAATGGATTCTGTCCCGTCTGCAGCATACCGCCAAGAGCGTTACCGAAATGCTGGAGAAGTTTGAGCTGGGTGAAGCAGGCCGCATGATTTACGACTTCATCTGGGGCGAGGTTTGCGACTGGTATATCGAGCTGGCTAAACCGCGTCTGTATAATAAAGAAAACGCTGAAGAACGTGCAACCGCACAGCATGTTCTGGCAACCGTACTGACCAGCGCTATGCAGCTGCTGCATCCGTACATGCCGTTCATCACCGAGGAAATTTACCAATGCCTGCCGCATGAAGCAGAAAGCATTATGATTTCCAAGTGGCCTGAGGCTGATGAAGCTCTGATGGACGATGAGGCAGAACGCCTGATGGGCGCTATCATGGAAAGCATCAAGGCTATCCGTAACATGCGTGCAGAGGTTAACGTACCGCCCGGAAAGAAGGTTCCGGCAACCATGCTGGCTGCTGCTGACCTGAAGGACGGCATTGAGGCTAACGCCGACTACATCCATCTTATGGGCGCTATCAGCGAGCTGACTGTGCTGGCTGACAATGCTGCTAAACCGGAAAATGCTATGGCTGCAGTTGTAGCAGGCATTGAGGTTTATCTGCCGCTGGCAGGCCTGATTGATGTCGAGAAGGAAAATGCTCGCCTGAACAAGGAGCTGGCTGCTATCGACAAGGAGCTGAGCCGTGTTGAAGGCAAGCTGGGCAACGCCGGCTTCCTGGCAAAAGCACCTGAGGCTGTTATCGAAAAAGAGAAGGCTAAGGCTGAAGAGCTGAACGGTAAGAAGGCTGCGATTAACGAGCGCCTGGAATATCTGAAGACCTTATAAAAATAAGCTAGACTTATAAAAAATGCAACTGTCGTCGGACTTGTACTTGTGAATAGGTACGAGTTCGGCGGCAGTTTTTTTTATAGCAATTAAATAGTCAGAAAATTATGTTGACTTCTGCCGAGATGGATGCTATACTGTTTAAAATAGAGAATAATCAGATAATTACAAAGGAGTTGCTGAGATGCAGACAAATTATAAGCTTATCAGACAGGTAATAGAAGGACTAAGTATGATGAATAATAAATTTATGAATCTTATGCTGGATGAGAATGTGTCGGCAGCGCAAATAATGTTGCGCGTTATTTTGAAAGATGATAAAATCAAAGTGAAAAATGTAAGGATACAAAGATTTATTCAGAATATTTACGGACATTCCGCACAGCTGGATATTTTGGCAGAGGATGGATTTGGCAGATATTTTAATGTGGAAGTGCAGCGAAGCGATGAAGGTGCATCTGTGAGAAGAGCAAGATTTTAT
>NZ_FR892736.1 GCF_000434895.1 Phascolarctobacterium succinatutens CAG:287 | reverse complement strand
TATGGGCGGTTGTCTTTCTACTTTTATTATAACACATCCAAATATTTTTGCAATACAGTAATCCAAACATAGAAAAACAAAAATCATCTATGCACTTTTTCTTGAATCAACGCCATTTTTGTAAAGCTCCTCTGGTGCAATATCAATATCACCATCGTTCCATACAACAATTCCATAATCAATATACACCTATTTAAAAAGCTCTTCATCAAGCAGAGGCTTAAAGGCAGGATAATTGAGTATAGGCTTAAAATCGTAGATTTTAGCTTCACCGGTATTGAATCTTACCCATAATTTCCAATCAGCTAAAGGTCGCACACCACATATCTTTAAAGCAGGGCTTGCATCACCAGCATAAGCGATACCATCTTTAATGAACATATCAATCTCTCCTAACGTAATGGATCAATCTCATTCACAAATATTTGATAAAATTATTACTAAGTCTTTTCTTCCTTGTCAAAAATTTGTTTACATGATACAATAATAAGGACAACCGTGTTGCAGGGTGGCGTTGCCGAAATTCCGTTGGAATGGAGGTGATGTCTATGGTATATTACACCTTCCAAGATCTTATGATTTTTGGTATGTTTATACTGGCATTGCTGACGTTCATTTTTAAGAACAAAAAGTAAAATGCACATAGAAAAACCGCCTCTGTAATTTGCTACTCACTGAGGCGGATTTTC
>NZ_FR892735.1 GCF_000434895.1 Phascolarctobacterium succinatutens CAG:287 | reverse complement strand
CCTTTGAGCATAGAGAATTTTTTTAAGATGGCTGCTATTTTTGAGGTGCGACCGGAGTATTTGCTGCAGGAGCTGGCGCGGGTGACGCAAAGGAAGTGGAGCAGGAAGGGGGAGGATTGAGGAAAGAGTTGGCTTGTTAGAACAAGTTGCGTAAGAATCGGCTAAAAAGCCGTGACGTTCTATTTTTTTTATGCTAAAATAAAAATATATACAAATGAGTCCCCCTCCGAGACAGCGCAAATAAATGCCTTGTGGAGCGGGGCAGTTACCTGGCGATTTATGTAATGTTGTAAATCTCGGGGGGCTCCTTTTTTATACATCCAAAGCAGGTTGTGATACTTGTTTCGTATTGTAAAAAGGAGTTGGAGAGATGGCAACATTTTGGAGCATTATTCAGGATATAAGAAAAAAGGCTTATACTGAACATGACAAGGGTACTCACTTTGAAAGATTAATATGCAATTATTTAAAAACTTCCAAGAAATATGAGATTTTATTAAAAGAAGTTTGGCTGTGGAATGAGTTCCCATATAGAAAAGAATTCGGTGGCAGTGATACCGGTATAGATTTGGTTGCGTTAACAAAGGATGGTCACTATTGGGCGATTCAATGTAAGTGCTATGCGGATGATACTGTTATCAATAAAGCTGCCGTAGATTCCTTTTTGTCTACCTCATCGCGTCAATTTGTTGATGATAATTTTGAGCAGCAGAGCTTTAGC
>NZ_FR892734.1 GCF_000434895.1 Phascolarctobacterium succinatutens CAG:287 | reverse complement strand
ATTAATATCTTTTAATCGGAAAGAGTACGCCCATAAAGCTCCATTTCCTGTTTGGCAATACTTTCGCGAAGTTCCTCTAAAGTTAATTCATAATGTATTTTGATCATTGCTTTGCCGTTGGTTACTCTGTTGATAGCGGTTTTAAGCAATTATCCTGCGGTGCTTCTTAGCTTCGTTGTTGAGAGTGTTAATTTCGCCCTTGATATCAGCGATGAGGTCAGCACCGTTCTCAACTTTTTCCAGTGCTTCGTAAACCTGTTTCATTTCCATTTCTGATACCTCCATATCATGGGCCTCCGCCCTATATTGTGCCCTCTCCTGGGCAATAAAAAAGCACGCTGTTACACGTGCTTGATTAATAAAAATAATATTTTTCTTTAACGTATCTGATAGCATCAGCGTAATTCAGTTCCTGCATCTCTCTCAACCGTTCAGTATGATGACGATTCGCAGAACAAGTTTTGCTTCTTCATGGCTGCAGTGGCTTTCTTGTAGTATTCGCATTACTTCAATTGCGATTTCAGTACAATCATTTTTCGCAATTTAAGCCCTCTGGATAATATCTTTCCAAAAACGCCTGGCAAGCTTCTGCCTCAGTGTCGAATTGCGTTACATCATAATCCGCGCCCTTATCTTTTACTCCTATTTCCCACTTATTAGCTTGTTTCCTGATAAAAATCACTGTTTCTATACGAAAGTTTTTATCTGGATAAATGCTATAATTAAGCTTTCCAATATTACTATTATCCATTATTACTCTCAACTTTTGAAGGTCATATTTCAATTAAAACCCCCGCCTTTATTAACTGATCTATAGTTTTAGAAAATTTACACTGAATTTCTCCACCAGCTTGTCCAAACCAAGGAGCTATTACGCCTTTAATACATTCGACATCTTTTGCTAATTCAAATCTGTGAAGCTCATTCTGAATTCTTGCATCCTTGGCTAAAGCTCTTTCTTCAATGGTGGTACCATCCGGAGATACATAGCACCCATAATTTTTACCATACCTGCTAATAATCATTCCTTTAGGCAAGGTTGTTTTTCCTTCCTTGCCAACAGCGCCGTTATTGGGCGGATAAATCGGATTACCATCATCATCGTAAAATCTATCTTCGCCTTTCTTACCCTTAGTATACGTCATACCGTACATTTTCGCAATAGATTCTATAAATTCATCTGTAAGCGGCACTAGGTTTTCTGCCATCAGTTCTTCGTTTGATTTCTTGCCTGCATGAAGCTGAAGCTTAATACCCCTCAGCCTGCTCTCCACTTCCCGCAGTCCAGCATAACCACGCATATACTTGTGCCAATCTTCACCATCTTCCCACGCCTTCAAGCCTTTACGCCACAACACCTGCGCCCTCTCCTAGGCACTAAAAAAAGCAGTTTGGAAATATAGATTTTCTAACTTTATATCACTACACCTTGCAGAATACCAAATGCACATTCACAATACACTAATTCTAACATTTGACACGACGCAATACACAGAGTTATAATGGTACTATAATATATAAACATTTTTTCGCAATCCAAAACATGTAGATTGATATATTTTTTAAAGGAAGTCTGACGATGGGTATGGAATTGCTGAAGAAAAATACCGCCAGCGCAAGGCTGACGGCGGTGAAACCATGATAAATTGTCACAAGTTGAAATTAGGAAAGGAGTTTTACTAATGACTAATATAGTTACTTTTAAAGATGGCAAATTAGAACTGGAAGTTAATATTTCACCTGAAGAAGATACCGTATGGTTAACACAAGCGCAGATGGTTGATTTATTTTCTCGTGACCAATCTGTTATCGCAAGACATATTAGAAATATTTTTAAAGAAAGAGAATTAGACGAAAAAAGCAATATGCATTTTTTGCATATTGCAAATTCAGACAAACCTGTAAAAATGTATTCTTTAGATGTCATTATCTCCGTTGGCTACCGTGTAAAATCTCCTCGTGGCGTTCTTTTCCGCAAGTGGGCAACCAATATCCTTAAGCAATATTTAACAGAAGGATTTGCAATTAATGAAAAACGTTTAGCTGTATTGAATAAAACAGTACAAATACAGTCTAATATTATAGGTGGACTTGTTGGTATCGATGCAGAAGATGTTTTGAAAGTGGTTCAGGAGTATTCACGTTCTTTAGAACTGCTTGATGCCTATGATCATCAGTGCGTTGCTATACCTGAAGGTTCTAAATGCTCTTATCTGCTTAAGTATGACGAATGCATAAAGCTTATAAAAAGTATGGAATTTAGCCAGACATCTGATGTGTTTGGCGTGGAAAAAGAACCTGGCAAATTAGAAGGTATTTTATCCGCTATCCATCAAAGTGCCTTTGGTCAAGATGCATATCCATCACTAGAAGAAAAAGCAGCCAACCTGCTCTACTTCTTAGTTAAGGATCATCCGTTTAATGATGGCTGCAAGCGTATCGCAGCAGCTCTGTTCTTATATTTTCTCAACCAGAATAACGCACTATATAACGATGGTAATAAAATTATCAGCGACAGTGCTCTTGTTGCCATCACCCTTATGATTGCAGAATCTCGCCCAGAAGAAAAAGAAATTATGATTCAGGTTATTATAAACTTCCTGCATTGGCGCTGAAGCTGACTAAGCTCCAACGCAAAGTGGAAGAATACACGGAGATCTAAAGATAATAAAAAAGATACTAGCGCAAGGCTGACAGCACAGCCTGAAGTTAACTTAAAATACGATATTCTTCACACCTTCCGTGTATATATTAAAAATATTCTTTTGTAAGCTTATGCGAAAAAAGCAAAGCCTGCAATTTCATCAAACGAAATTGCAGGCTTTTTCTAATGCATTCTAAATAACACTAAATAGGCAGTTGGAGCAAATATTAGACAAAGCAGTATTTCACCCATTTTTCTTTCGCCCATCAACCCTTTAGCCAATACTCAAAAGCACACTGTTATACATGCTTAATTAACGATGTTAAATTATTATATCTCCAATTAAAAAGCAGACTCTGAGTTTTCGCTCAAAATCTG